>JAEYWK010000141.1 GCA_023431345.1 Pseudomonadota bacterium | reverse complement strand
TGAGCTGGCGCGTCACCGCCGGCCTACGCGATGGCCATCGCCTTTTGTGGCAGCCATCGCGCACCGTCGCCAATGCCCATCACGCACCCTGCTCGAATCGCCATCAGCCAGCGTGCGCGGCAACACTAGACGACCATCGGCTCCGGAAGAATGCGCCGAGGAAAACCACTTGCGAATACCTTCGTTACGCGCGCGAAACCTCGATCAGAAAAACGTTTCTCGGTTTTGACGGTTGAGCCTGGTTCGTGCGCCGACGTGTTTCCTTGTTCACCTCTGCCCGAGCACGGCATCGAGCCATTTGGGCGTGATCCCTTGACGAACTACGCGACCCGCGCGTGCGACCGCGACGAGCAAAGGTGGTGACCACCTCGCCGTCGAGTCGTAGATGCGAACGCGATCGAATACGCCCATCGCCGCAGCAAGATTCGCGATGCTCGCGTGGTGGATCGCGCGGATCTCTCGCTCGGACGCGCCGTGTCCACCAGCCTGAGCCCGCTGGATAACGCGCGCAATGTTCTCGTCGATCGAGTCCGTAGCTATGAAATGCATGTCCGTGACAACCCCCTTCTGTCGCGCGAGTACCGCTTGGTCGATTGCCGCGGTCGTGCGGAGGGTGGTTTCCACCGCGAAAGACTGCCCGCGCTCAATGTGGTCGAGCACGAAGCGCTCACACTCTTTCGCGACCGCCCGCCGCACGTCGCGCGGGATTGCTCGATAGCTGCCGAGGATCTGAGCGCAGCGGTCGTCGATATTGAACGCATCGGCACCGAACGCACTGACGGGAAAGCTTCTCGTCTTGCCGCTCCCCGGAGGTCCGGCGACAACGATCATGCGCGGGCGCGCCATCGTCCGTCAGCCGGTTTCGAGCGTCGTGTCCGACTCAGGGAGCATGTCGGGGGGAAGCGCGCGTGAAACAAGCTCGCCGTCACCGTCGATGACGCCGAGCCGTTCGAGACGCACGCGCTCCGCGGCGAGGCGCTCCGCAGCGAGCGCCATCACACGGCGATCCCACTCTGCCTCGTTCTCGGGGTTGTCAAGGTCGAGATCATCGAACGGAGCGCTCGGGATCGAGCCAGGCTCAGACGTGCGCGCGTTCATGCCGTCAAGGATGCATCACTTGCTGCGACGCGGCTAGCGCGAGCTCGGGCGTGTGCCGACGAGAGCCAAGCGACCTTCGGGCGTTCGACCCGGGAGGACGCCGGAGCGCGTAAGCTTCGTGCGGCTACGCAGCCCGTTTCGCGGTTTTCTTCAATCGACCAGCGCCGCATCAAACGGCAACCGAGAATGCTCACGGCAACCTGGCGTCAACGGGCGCTCAGCAAGCCGGATCGGCGGCGGAGTGACAAAAGCAAAAAGCCCCAGTTTTATCCGGGGCTTTTCTTCAGTTGCGCGGGCCCGCAACTCGACTTTCCTGCCCAACAATTCCTCGAGCTTGCGGAGGTGTGGCTGCCGTTCGAGGAGTCGACTGTGATTGGGTGGAGGTAGCTGGGTAGCGTCAGCCGCAGCGGCTACGCCGCCCGCCGCTTCTTTCTCGTCTGCCCGAGCGACTTCGCCAACGCTTCTAGCAGCGCCGTAACACCTTCTGCGCCGCCGAGCGTCGCAGCCACCTTCTTGTCCACGATGATGGTCTCGAACGAACGCCGGGCCCTTTCGAAATACTTGCCGCGGGTGCCGCGGGTCAAATCGTAGCGACTGAGATCGGTTTCGTTCTTACGGGCCATTTTCGTAGACCTTGCGCTGGGCGGGTGAAGCCTTCCGGGCGGTGATGATTCGGATGCGGTCTCCGGCCTCGGCGGACACCACGAAGAGTACCCGAAGCTGGCGTGAGAGACCAATCAGCACGAATCGGTCGGGATAGTCCTTGTCCGGGGCCGTGAAAGCTTCGGGGTCAAGAAAGCACGTCGCCGCCTCGCTGAACGATACGCCGTGCTTCCGCAGGTTGGCGCGCGCCTTCGCCTCGTCCCATTCGAAGTCGCCAAAGCGGAAGGTGGTCATGTTGGCCCCTGACGCCGGCGAGGGCGAACCGTCCGCGTCTCGGCCTCGTTACCGAACTTCTTGGTCAGCGCCTCCATGGCGGCGCGGATCCGCGGGGCGGCCTTCTTCCTGTTTGCAATGCGCTTTTTTCGATCGATTGGCCGCGCGGATGCGAGCAGGGCGTCGACCTTTGGCAGGACATCTTCGTAGGGACAGCGCAGCGCGAACGCGAGCTTCTGCACAAGCCCCTCCTTGTGTAGGCACGCGCCCTGCAAGCCGCCGAGCGTCCGCTGCAAGAATACAAACTCCGACGCCACCTCCTCGTACCCCAGCGCTGAGGCTTTCTCGTACTGACGCGCGTCGAGCGCCGAGCTGAGTTCGCTTAACGCCTTGCGCAGTGCATCGATCGCCTGAGCCACCCCGACCACCTCTGCGAAAAATTCGTCATCCAACGTGGCAAGTTCCTTGCGTCGCGCCGCGATGAGTCGCTCGGCTCTGCGCTTTTCGGAGTCGCCAGACATTGGCGGCATCTTAGCATCGGCGCCGGTCGAACGCTGTGGTAGGCGACGCGAATGGCGACCGTTACGACCTTGGCCCCCATCGCAGCGCAGCTCGCACGCGCCGTCCCGCTGGATGCGCTGTTCCCGCCTGGCGCCATCGACGAAATCCTGCGCGAGCATCGCACGGGCGCGCCATCGGGCGAAGCGGAGCTGCCTGCAGAAGTCAAACCTTTCTTCGGCCACTACTGCGTCGTCGTGCGCGCCGCCGCCCAGCTGCTCGGCGCCCCGCCATTCCACAACTTGGCTCGCTTTCACGAGCAGGTCGAAGACGAGTACATGCCAGGCGGGCCGCCCCAGAGCCCCGTCTACGACTCGTTTTCGATGCAGTTCGTCCTGGGCTCTGTCCCCCAGGGCATCGGCAACGAGACCCCGCACTCCGTTCTCGCACGCTTGCTCCAGCGTGACCCGTCACGAGCTCGCCTTCAGGCCATGGCCCAAAGCTTGGCCGACGCTAGGTTCGAGCTCTACCGCGTGAAGAGCACCGGCGACCACCGCGCCGACCTCGAGCCCGTGCGCGGCGGCGCCGCGCTCAGCGTACGACTCACGGGCCCGTTTCTACGCCCTGGGGATTTCGGCCTGATGCGCGTCCTCTCCTTCGGTGGCGAACATTTCATCGCGGACTCGCCCTATCTACTCAAGGCGAGCGAGCAAGATTGGCTCGATCACTTTGCCCGCGTCGTCGCCCAGCAGCAGATTCCTGGCACTACTTCTGCGCCGCCCAAGGCAAGCAAACTGAGCAGCAAGGAGCAGGCCAGAAGACGCCAGAAGGAGAAGGCCAAAGCAGCTCGCAACGAGCCAGAAGCAGTCATCCAACGCTACCTGCAGTTCGGTCTGTCGGCTCGCCACTGGTTCGACTACGTCATGGACGCCTATGCCGGAGAACGGCGCGGCATCGTTTTCCTAGCGGGTGTCCCGGATCGGCCGGAGCTCCTGCCCCATTCGGCGGAGTATCGAGACGCCCCCGAGCCAGACCTACCGCCCCAGTTGGCGTTCCGGCAAGCGCTACTGCGCACCGCGATGAAGGAGGGCTTGTTCGACCTGGCCTTGCGAGAGTTGCGGCGGCTTGCCGACGGCGCGGAGCCACAGCTCTCCCCGAACGAGCAAAACCTGCTTGCTGCTTACGCATCTTTTGGACTTCGCGCGAAGGACGGCACGACCGTGCTCACCCGCTTCGAGCGATCAACCGGCGCCGTGGCGCTCCATCCCGAAGCGCGGTCGTTCATCGAGCACCTCAAGAACGGCTGGTTCAGCGTCTTTCGCGTCGATCGCATTCATTTGGACAAGGGGCTCGAGGCATTCGATCTGCTTCGCCGCCAAGAGCTTCAGATCAGCGAGCGTTCGGCGACACGCCAGCTGGCATTGGGTGATCTCATCTTGGGATGGCTCTGCAAAGACGCCACCGGCGCCATCACGCTCGAGGGGGGACTTGCGCACGTACCGGCTTTCGTGGCGCCGCACCTCATGTCACTCATCGAAGAACTTCGAAGCGCTATGCCGCCGTTGGCAAACGAGCAAGCATGGAAGCAAAGCGCCGCCGAGCTGCCGCTACCGCTCATCGCCGGCATCCTCGAGCTCCGCGCGCACCCGCCGCTACCCGAGCTTGTGAACACCAGCGGTGACCCGCTCGAGCTGGTAACCGGTCACTACCGAATTCGGGATCGCGCACGGGTCGTGGGCATTCTAGACCGAGAGCTCGAGAAAAGCGGCGACGGCAGCTACAGCTGGGTCGACGATCGAGGCACATCGCTCGCGCACATCGAGGTTAGCGGCGGGAGGCTCAGAGTTCGCGTCAATTCGCGCAATCGCCTGCAAGCCGCACAGCAACTCGTCGAGGCCTTGCTCGGTGAAACCATCGAGCGCAGCCTGGAAGCGCACCAAGACGTCGGGCAAGCTGTACGTGCGCACCAAAACCATTCGCCGGTCGCGCTCCCGCCCGAGATCGCGGCTCAATTCCACGACGCCGTGCTGACCAAGCTCCGTTCGACGCTGAACGAACCCATTCCCCAATTCAAAGGCAAGACCCTACGTCAGCTCGCCCGCACCGTGAAGGGCCGCCCCGATGCCGTCAGTTGGCTCAGGGAACAAGAGCGCATCCTCAAAAGCAATCCGCAGCTCGCAGGAATCGACCTGCGTCCCCTCTGGCAAGACCTCGCTTTGCCCTTCCAGGGGCTCGAGACGGATCCGCCTCGGTAGCGACAAGCGCACCCCAGCGACTTGCGCCGTCTGGAGCCTCCGTGCCACGCACCGTCAAGAATCGACCAAACGGAAGAGGTGACAATGGCTAAGAAGCGCGACGACAAGCAGCGACGCAAGCGGGAGCAAAAGCAAAAACGCTTCGCGCTGCATCCTCCGCGACTCGGGCACGAATCGATGTTGGCTATCCCCGCATTCCGGGCAGCCGCTGCTGCCCTGAGCGAAAGCCTGCGGGTTCCTCCCGGCGCTCCGGCTCGCCTGGTGTCGGAAGACGACCTCGCACTGCCCGCCGTGGAGTCCATGCTGCACCAGCGCCACGCGATGGTGCGGCAGGTCTATGGGTGGACCGCTGAGGACGCGCTCATGGAGACGCAGCAGTTGTGCACCCACCTTGCGGCCGCAGCCAACCACGAGCTGGCCGGCAGGAAGACCTTCTGGGTGAGTGCAGACCTGGCCGAAGCACTGGTGCAAACCAACCTGGATATTCCCGGAGACGTGCTGCAGCTGCCGTTCGAGGCCTGCGCCTTCGTCTTCAACGACGCGCTAACGCTCGAGCGCGCCAGGGCCTTGATCCACCGCCATGCTGCCGTACAAGCGCTTTACCGAACGCTAACGGTGTATGCCTTTCCCTCACACAACGATGCCGAACCCGGATTCGACTTTGTGTTCCTCGCAGACGCCTACGACGGCGAGTGGCCTTACCTGATTAGCCGCAGCGTGCTGACTGACGGGAAGCGCAACCTCGACGAGATTCTGGATAGCCACCCAGAACTCTCCACGGACGAACTGTTCCGAGATCCCGAGATGGGCGAGCTACTGAAACTGGTGGTCAACGCCGTCCTGTACACCACCAGCGCCGACTACCGAAAGGAATGGCGCAACCCCGCGCCACCAGCGCTCTCCCCCACTCGCGCAGTTCTCAGCGGTGATGGCGTCTACTACTTGCCTGGCCGCATCCCGATCGGCCCCGGGCAAGCCGCTGAAGCGCAGGCCGGGACGCGAACTGGTACGACCATCGTCAAACGTTTCTGGGTGCGCGGCCATTGGCGTCGCCCACATGGCAGCTGGCAAGATCAGCGCGTGCGTTGGATCGCCCCCTACCTGAAAGGGCCTGACGTTGCCGCCATCGTCGAACGGGAATACGCGCTCGGCTCGACGGAGCCGTGAGCCCTGCAAAGGAGGCCCAGCAAACGAAAGCCCTGCTTTCACAGCGCCATTCCGGGTCGTGCGGTAGCTCGACTCTTCTGCCCAGCAATTCCAAGGGGTTACCGAGGTGTGCCGTTCGCGGAGGCGGAGGCGGTAGCAGGCGACTGGTAGGGGCGGCCGCGCTTCGCAAGCTCGCAGCCTCAGGCGACCGCCTGCTAGACTGAAAGAGCCATGGCCGACCCCGCACGGCGACGTGCCACCCTTGACGACCTTCGCAGCGTTCCTGATCATTTGGTCGGCGAGATCCTGAGCGGCGACCTCGTCTTGAGTCCGCGCCCAGCACCACCACACGCCCAGGCGGCGTCGAGCCTGTCGGGCGAGCTATACGGGCCGTTCCATCGCGGGCGAGGTGGTCCTGGGGGCTGGATTATCTTGAACGAGCCGGAGCTTCACCTGCATGGTGACGTGCTCGTGCCGGACATCGGGGGTTGGCGTCGCCAACGCATGCCCGCGCTCCCGACCGCCAGCGCGTTCGAGCTCGCGCCGGACTGGGTCTGCGAGGTCCTGTCACCCTCTACCGCGTCAACCGATCGAGCGGTCAAGGTGCCGATCTATGCCAGGGAGAAGGTCGGGCACGTTTGGCTTGTCGACCCGTTGCTTCAGACACTCGAAGTCCTGCGGCTCGACGGTCCCGGCTACCGCATCGTCGACGTGTGGCGCGGTGACGTCGTCGTGCAGTGCGAGCCCTTCGAATCTCTCGAGCTCAGGCTCGCGGACTTGTGGTCGGTTTAGGGCGCGGTCGCCCGAAAGCGAGTCGCAACCCAAAGCGCGGTCGACAAAACAAAAGCCCTGTTTTCACAGGGCCTTTCCGGGTTGCGCGGGGAGGATTTGAACCTCCGACCTTCGGGTTATGAGCCCGACGAGCTACCAGGCTGCTCCACCGCGCGTCAGTTGGGCGGGAACATAGTCACAGAGCGCGGAGAGTCAAGGAGATACGGCGAGGTCGTTTTGAGGCTTGAAAACGGCTCTGAAATGAGGCGCGGCGTAGGTCGGGGGGCCGTTCGGTGAGGGAGGGTCGCAACGGTGAGCGGGGTGAGCGGCAACGGGGTTGGCGGTGGGGCAGCGGCGCGGGCGTGGAAAGCGGTGACGGTGGGGCTGGTGCGGTGCGTGCTAGCGTCTCGGCATGTTGCAGCGGGGCTCTTGGAAGAAATGGGCCGTTGTGACCCTCGCCGCGCTGACGACGGGCTGCGCGGCTGTGGCGGGCGTTGGGGTGGGCGTGGTGTTCGTGGGGGCCGGGGCGCTCGCGTTCACTTGCTACGATCGCGTGAGCGTCGTCGTGACGGATCGGCTGACGGGCACGCAGCTGTGCGATGCGAAGGTGACGTTCATCGAGGGGAAATCGCAGACGGAAGCGACGAGCTGCTACCAGGCTGCGCTCTCGGCGGGAAAGTATCGCTTGCGTGTGGAGCGGCGCGGCCTCGTGCCTTACGAGGTGCCGATAGAGGTCGCGGACGACGCGGGCTGCGGGCAGACGGTGCAAACGATGTATGTGGCCCTCGATCGGCCCGGCGCCGCCCCGCCGGGTGGCGTGTTGCGACCGCCCGCCGCGCTGCCGGCTGCGCCGAGCGCTCCCGTGGCGCCAGCCGCGCCGGTTGCTGCTCCATCGGCCAGCGCGCCGCCTGCAC
>JAEYWK010000120.1 GCA_023431345.1 Pseudomonadota bacterium | reverse complement strand
CCGCGCGGCCTGGTCCTGGTCACCGGCCCGACGGGCTCGGGGAAATCGACGACCCTGGCGGCGATGATCGACAAGATCAACAACGAGCGGCAGGAGCACATCATCACGATCGAGGACCCGATCGAGTACCTGCACCCCCACAAGAAGTGCCTGGTGAACCAGCGCGAGGTCAACGCGGACACGCAGACCTTCAAGAAGGCGCTCAAGTACATCCTGCGCCAGGACCCGGACGTCGTCCTCATCGGCGAGATGCGCGACCTCGAGACGATCGAGGCGGCGCTCACCATCGCGGAGACGGGCCACCTGGTGTTTGCGACCTTGCACACCAACTCGGCCATTCAGAGCATCAACCGCATCATCGACGTGTTCCCGCCGCACCAGCAGTCGCAGGTGCGCGCGCAGCTGTCGTTCGTGCTCGAAGGCGTGATCAGTCAGCTGCTCCTGCCGCGCGCGGGCGCGCCCGGCCGCTGCCTGGCGATGGAGGTGATGGTGCCCAACGCGGCCATCCGCAACCTCATCCGCGAAGACAAGGTGCACCAGATCTATACGCAGATGCAGGTTGGCCAGCAGAAGCACGGCATGCAGACGCTGAATCAGTCGCTCTACTCACTCTACGCGCGCCGCATGATCACGCTCGAAGAGGCCATGGGCCGCTCGAACGACATCGAAGAGCTGCGCATGATGATCGAAGGCCGCGTCGCAGGCGGCGCCGGCGCCCCGCCGCTTCAGCAGCGCTGAGCCCCGCCGCTTCAGCAGCGCTGAGAGGAGCGCGGGCGAGCAGAGAACACAGGAAGGGGGGAAGAAGGGAAGGGTTGGTCGTGGGGCGCCGTTGGCCGCCGCGCGAGGAGACACGGCCCGCTCGCTACGGGTGAGCGCGAGACGGATTTTCTAGGGTGACACCTGCTCGTGCTGCGCGGGTCGTTTCCGTGGTGTTTCTCGTTTTGGACACGTTGCGGGTCCGATTGGCGATCCGAGCGGCTTTGCCCGCTCATTTCGCGACGAAACGGACGCGAAATATTCGCGCAACCTCCGAACGCCTACATCAGGCCTAACAAGAACGAGCGCCGCATTGACCGCGGCCACTCCTTTGAACCCGGAGATTGCGATGCGAACGAAGATTGCTTTGATCACCGCTTTGTCGGCGCTCGGCGCGCTGGTGCCCGCTGCCGCCCTGGCCCAAGAAGCGCCGCCCACGCCGGCGCCCGGCACGCCCGGGGACCCGCCCACGGCCGCTCCCGGCGCCGCCGCAGTCGCGCCGCCCCCCGCCGTCGACGAGACGACCGCGCCCGCGGCAGCTCCCGAGCCCGCGGAGCCCGCCGCTGGCCCCGAGCCCATTCCCGGCTGGGTCCGTATCGATTCCGATGGCGGCGGCGTCCAGCTGTGGGGCGGCGGCACCTTCCCGCTGACCGATAGCCTGGGCCTGGCGTTCGACATGTACGTGTTCCAGGGCGCCGAGAGCCTCGGCGAGTTCGACATCGGCCCCGCCATCACCGCCGGTCCCTTCACCCTCACGCCCATGGTCGGCTTTCAAGCGAACTGGAGCACGCGCCGAGCGCAAGCGATCGTTCCGCAGTTCTACGCCACCGGCGGCCCGGACCCGCTCTACGTGGAGCTGTGGCTCCAGTACTACATGAACAAGGTCTTCAACGACCAGGCCAGCAACCAGGTCTACGGTCGCCTGATCGTCGACTACAAGCTGAGCGACTACGTCGCGCTCGGCGTCGAGGCCGACATGGGCTTCGACTCTGCGGGCGTGCCCAACTCGGACGGCGAGGTCAAGAAGCTCAACAGCTTGCCTGTGGGCGTCAACGTCCTGCTCTCGAACGTCGGTGCCGCCAGCTCCTTCATGGGCTTCCTCGGCTACGAGACCCTCGATCCGGGCGCCAACGACAATCACCTCGCCGGCCGCCTCACGTTCATCCACAACTTCTGAGCGTCGCCCGCGGGCCCCTCAGCGCTGCCTTGCCCGGGCGGAGTCGTTCGAGCAGCGACCCCGCCCGGCCTTCTTTTGTCGCCCCCCAACCGCTGCTCGCCGCCGCCCCCTACTCCACGGCGGTCGCCGCCAAGACGTCCGGATTCTTCGGCATCTTCCGCAGCAGCGCCGCCAAATACGGTTTGGCGCGCTTATCCTTGCCGGCCATCAGCGCGCGCGCGACGAGGACGCGCACCGCCACCGGCGATTCGTCGGGCGGGAGCTCGAGCTTGGTCAAGCGCACCGCGGCCGATGCCGCTTGCTTGCTGGCCACGTCGGTCAAGACGCCGACCCAGCCCGAGAGCGGACCGAGCAGCGACGGATACTTCGCAGCCAGCTGCTTGGCGGCCGTCACGTCCTCCTTCGCGAGCAGCTCATACGTGCGCTCGAGCAGCAGCGGCAGCGCGATGCCCGCCTCCGCGGCCGCGGCCGACGCTTGGAGCGCTTCGTCGTTCTTACCCTGCAAGCGCTTCAAGCGCGCAACGCGACGTAGGTGGACGGGGCGCAGCTGCTCGGCGCTGCGCCGCGACAAGATCTTCTCCGCCAGCGCCAGATTGCCGGTATCGATGGCAGCGTCGACCGCGATCAGCTCGCCCCACGGCGTATCGGGCGCCGCGAGCTCTTCCAGCTTGTCGGGCGGCGGGTACGCAGCGCCGGTGATGATGCCGGGCGCGGCTTCCAGCGCCGCGAACGCCGGCCCCACCGCCGCGTTGCCGAGCGCCTCCAGTCGGCTCTTCAAGTCGCTGCTCTCGAGCGACTCGTAGGCCACGACCGCGCTCACCACCGCCACATCCGCCGACGACGGATCGAGCCCTTCGATCGCCTTCTGCGCTTCGTCGATGCGGCCACCGAGCAGGGCCACCCGCGCCGCCAGCGTGCGCGCCTTGGGGTACACGCCCGAAAACTGCAACGCGCGCAGCGCCGCCTTGCGCGCCACCACCTCGTCCCCCGCTTCAATCGCGAGAAAGCCGAGACCTGCCGCCAGCGCCGGCGTCATCGCCAAGCCGATCGCGGAGTCGATGGCCTTGGACGCCGCCGGCAAGTCTTGCTTGTTGAGCGCCTTGGCCGCCTCCACCATCGCGGGAACGGCCGAGAGCGGCGCCGGCAGCTTCTCGACGTCGCCCGCTGAAAGCTGCGCGTCACTCGGCGGCTCGTCGGGGCGATCGGGATCGACGACCCACGACAGCGCGGCCAGCGCGCGCGTGCTCGGAGTTTCACCCTTCTTACGGAGGGATTCGATCACCGGCTTCGCGGCGGCGCTGCCCGCCTCGAGCAAGAGGATTCGCGCGAGCAACATCTCGGCCGGCGCCAGCTCGGGCGCGAGCTGCACGGCGGCACGGTAGCGCTCGACGCCGCGCGCGTCGCCCGCTCGCTCGAGCACGGCCGCGGCCACCAGCTGGTAGTAGGCGTCCGTGCCCGCTTCCTTGTCGCCCCGCACCAGCATCGCTGCGCCGCCGGCCACGTCGCCTTCGACCAGAAACGACGCGACCTTGCCGACGAGCAAGTCCTTCTCCGGGAGCCCCACTTGGCGGCCGCGGTGCACGGCCGCGTCGATGCCGCGCGTCTCGTGAGGCATCAGCAGCGCGTTGAGGACGCGGTTTTGCAGCCACAAACGCGCGGCGCGCTGGCTACGCGAGTCGAGCTCGAACGAGCGCGTGAGCCGATCGTCGGTGGCCGCGAGGTCGCTCGGACTGCCCGACGCGAGCAGCTTGTCGACCTGCGCGTTCAACGTGTCGGCCTCGGCCGCTCGCGCCGCTTTCACGCGCTTCGCGTACTCGTAGCCTCCCCCGCCCGCAGCGCCCACGACGAGCGTCGCCACCAAGATCGCGATCGCGCCGCGCGATTTTTGGCGCGGCGCGGCCTCCCAAGCGGGCGCGGCGCCGCCCCCCGGCTCGTACAAGCCCACGCGCGCGAGGTGATCGAGCACCAGCGCCGGCTGCGGGTTCGCCGTGTCGGGGCCGCCAAAGCGGAGCGGCGCGCTCTGCACCGCGGCGGGTGTAGAGGGCGCACCGAAGCCGCGAGGCAAGTCGCTGACCGCGAACGCCGACGCCGTCTCTTGTGGCTCGGCGAACGACGGCAGCGGCCCGAACGGCGATGGCACCGAGGGCGGCGCGACCGGCGGGGGCGCAACGGGCGGCGGCGCGCTGCGGCCGAGCGTTGGCAAAGGGCCCGGAGGCGGCGAAGGCTTGCGAACGAAAGGCGGCGGGCTCGGCTCTGGCTGCGCGACGAAAGGCGGCGGCGTCACGACCGTCACGGCGTCCTCGTAGAGCATCGGCACTTGCGCGATGGGCGTCTTGAGCGGAGCGAGGATCGGACGCGCCACGGGGTTGGCGGCGACGGGACTGGCGGGGCTGGGGCCGGCGCCCGGCGGCGCCTTGAACCCGCCCACCTGCGTGGCCTTCAGGTTCGGTTTGGCGGCGGGTGCTGCCCCCGGCGGCCTCGCTCCCGGCGCCTTCGTCCCCGCGCGATTGAGCAGCGACGTCGCGAGCGCGGATGGCCCACGGGCGCCAGCTGGCGGCGGCGGCACCCCTCCGGACGGCGCGGTCACGAGCAGCTTGCCGGGGCTCGCGGTGTCCGCTTCGAGGTCCGACTCAGACACGCGGATCGCCTCATCGCTCCCACGCGCCGTGATCGGATCGGCGGACTCGAAGCGCGGCAGCGGGTTCGGATCCCCCGCCAGCCCCACCAGCGTCGGCTTGCGGCTCACGGCTCGCGCGGGAGCCGCCGCCGGCACCTGGTTGCGCGGCTTGGTCGACGCCTCCAGCTCGAACGAGGGCAGCGGATCGCTGTCGGGAGGCGCAGGAATCGAGGCTTGACGCGGCATACTGCGCGCCACCTCCGCCGCGACCGCCTCGGGACCGACGCGCTTTTGTAGCGCCGAGTACAGCACCGAGCGCTCGTGCCACAGCTCGATCTCATCGCTGTCGGCGCCCAGCTGCAGCGCGCGCGCCAGCACCTTTTCGGCCCGCATCGCGTCGCCGCGCCGAAGCAGCACCTCGCCCAGAAAGCGAAACGCTCGAGGATCGCGGGCATCGGCCTTACCCGCCGTCACCAAGCTGGCCTGCGCCTCCTGCAGCATGCCCGACTCGAGGTACATGCGGCCTACCGCGAGCATCACGGCCGCGTCGCCTGCGTGCCACGTCTCGGCGCTCGCGCCGACTTCACGAATGAGCTCGTCTCGCTTCGAGCTGCCCAAGAAAGAACAAACGGCAATCGTGGCGTCGGCGTCCGGATTCGCCCGCCAAGAGTTCAGAAGCTCGTCGAGCGCTCGCATCGAAGAAAGGAGGATACTCAGAAAGCTAGACTTGTTGATTCCGATGGTTAGCCGTAATGGCGGGCGCACATGTCGCACCTCGCTCCGGTTTCACTCACACGGCTCGGCCTCAAGGCCGGGGCGCTGCCGACTGGCGGCCCCCCCCAATCCGTGGCACCGCTCCGCCGGACGGCATTCCCGCACCGTCCTTACGAGAGGCACCGCTAACCCAGATGTGTGGCGTCTTCGGTATCTACGGTCACCCGGAAGCTGCAAACCTCGCCTACCTCGGCCTGCACGCGCTGCAGCATCGAGGGCAGGAGAGCGCTGGCATCGTCACCAGCGACGGCAACCAGCTCTGTTCGGATCGCGGCATGGGCCACGTCATCGACGTGTTCCCGCCCGACCACCTAGCGAAGCTCAAAGGGCAGAACGCCATCGGCCACGTGCGCTACTCCACGGCTGGCGGCTCCTACCTCAAGAACGCGCAACCCATCGCGGTCGACTACGCCCGCAGCTCGGTCGCCATCGCCCACAACGGCAACCTCACGAACGCCGAGGGCGTGCGCGAGAAGCTGGAAGAGCGCGGCTCGATCTTCCAAACCAGCAGCGACACGGAGACGATCGTCCACCTGGTAGCGCTCAGCAAGCAGCGCGCCGCCGAAGATCGCATCGCGGATGCCTTGGGTCAGGTGCAGGGCGCCTACTCGCTGGTCTGCTTGACCCCCGAGTCGCTGATCGCGGCGCGCGATCCGATGGGCATTCGCCCGCTCTGCCTGGGTCGGATGCCCGACAGCGGCGCGTACGTGATCGCGAGCGAGCCGTCGAGCTTCGACCTGATCGACGCCAAGTACGTGCGCGACATCGAGCCCGGGGAGATGGTCGTGATCGACAAGAGCGGCATCCGCAGCCTACGGCCGTTCGGTGACGCCCCGCGCAAGACCTGCATCTTCGAGTACGTCTACTTCGCTCGCCCCGATTCGATCATCGACGGCGTGAGCGTGTACGAGGCCCGCAAGAACCTGGGACGAAAGCTGGCCCTGCTGCACGGCGTCGAGGCCGACGTCGTGATCCCGGTGCCCGACTCGGGCGTGCCGGCCACCATCGGCTACGCCGAGCAGTCGAAGATCCCCTTCGAATTGGGCCTGGTGCGCTCGCACTACGTCGGCCGCACCTTCATCGAGCCGCGGCAGAGCATTCGTCACTTCGGCGTGCGCCTGAAGCTGAACCCGGTGGGCGCCGCCCTCGAGGGCAAGCGCGTGGTCGTGGTCGACGACAGCATCGTACGCGGCACGACCAGCCGCAAAATCGTGAAGATGCTACGCGACGCCGGCGCCAAAGAGGTGCACATGCGCATCTCGAGCCCGCCGACGAAGTGGCCCTGCTACTACGGCATCGACACCCCCACGCGCGGCGAGCTGATCGCCTCCAGCCACTCGGTGGAAGAGATCAACCAGTACATCACGAGCGACACGCTCGCGTACCTCCCGCTCGACGCGATGATCGACTCCGTCGTCTCCGCCAAGACGCCCACCGCGGGCAAGGGCCGCTCACGCCTGCCGGTCGTGCAATCCGAAAAGCCGCTCGACAAGGACTCGTTCTGCGTCGCCTGCTGGACGGGCCAGTACCCGATCGAGTTCACGCCCCACCCGCGCCAGCGCCAAATGCGCCTGCTCGACGTCTGAGCGGCGCCGGCCGACATCGGGCCGAGGGGGGCTGCCACCACTGCAGCCCCCTCGGCAGCACTGCCGTGCCGTCCCCGGGTCTCGCACCTCGCCTCATCCCCTTATCTCGAGATCTCGAGACGTCAAAGCGCTGCCCAGCGCCGCAAAAGGCGCGGGGTGTGAGTTGGCGCGCGGGGAGCTATGCTCAGGGGTTGATGCTCGATAGTTTGCCGGACCGCGTCTCGATTTACGAGGTATCGCCTCGCGATGGGCTTCAGAACGAAAAGACGCCCATCCCGCTGGAAGGCAAGCTGCAGCTGCTACGCGCGCTGATCGCCTCAGGGCTCCAGCGCATCGAGCTCACGAGCTTCGTCTCGCCGCGCTGGGTTCCGCAGCTCGCCGACGCCGACGAGCTGGTCAAGCAGGCGCACGTGCCGGCCGGCGTCAGCGTCTCCGCGCTCGTCCCGAACGCCAAGGGCTTCGAGCGCGCCCTCGCGGCGGGGCTCAAAGAGATCGCGGTGTTCATGTCGGCGAGCGAGACCCACAACCGCAAGAACACCAACAAGAGCATCCAGCAATCGCTCGATACCTTCGAAGAAGTCGTGCGCCCCGCGCGCGACGCCGGCCTCGCGGTGCGCGCCTACGTGTCGACGGTGTGGGGCTGTCCTTACGAAGGTGACGTGCCGGTGGCGGCCTCGCTCGGCATCGCGCAGCGCCTGCTCGAGCTGGGCTGCTACCAGGTGTCGCTCGGCGACACGGTAGGCGTCGGAACGCCGCGCCAAACGCGCGACATCGTCCGGGATTTCTTGCGAGAAATCCCGGCGCAGAAGCTGGCGCTGCACCTTCACGACACGCGCGGCACCGCGCTCGCCAACGCCCTCGTCGGCCTCGAGCTGGGGATGCGCGATTTCGATTCGTCGGTCGCCGGCATCGGCGGCTGCCCCTACGCGCCCGGCGCCGCCGGCAACTTGGCGACGGAAGACCTCGTGTACATGCTCGACGGCCTCGGCGTGAGCACGGGCGTCGATCTCGACCTGCTCATCGAGGCGGGTCGCGTCGCGGAGAGCGTCGTGGGCCGCCCCCTGCCCGGCAAGGTGCACCAAGCCGGGCCACGCACGCTCCGCCGCGCCTGAGGCCCGCGCTCGGCGCGACACGTTCATGGTACAAGCTCCGCGCTCACCGATCGAGCGCCGTGGTGGGGCTCGCAGGGGTGACATCGAAACAGGCGGAGGAATGCCATGAAACGGCTGATGATCGGGCTGACGAGTCTATCTTTTTTTCTGGTCGCGGGAGGCGCGCACGCGACCTCGTACAACATCACGACGAACGCGATGACGATCGCCGCCGACGGAGCCTGCTCGCTCGTCGAGGCCATCACCGCGAGCAACACGAAGGCCGCCAAGAACGAGTGCCCCGCCGGCACCGGCACGGACTACATCTCGCTGAGCGGCGGCACCTACTCGGCCACGGGCGCGCTGCAAATCAACCGCAACGTGACGATCCAGGGCTTCGGCACCACCATCATCGCCGCGAAATTCAACGGCGTCTCGGCTACGGAGCTGTTTGTGGTGCCCGGACCGAACGCGAACCTGACCATCGACAACGTCACGCTGCGCAACGACACGACCGAGGCCAACCACTACGTCTCGGGCATCTATGTGCACTCCGACGCGACGCTGACCAGCAATGAGCTGCTCCGAGTCACGGGCTTCAACTGGTCGGGCGTCTACGCCGTCAATGCCTTCGTTTCGCTGACCCATGCTCGCATCGATCACAACTCCAACAGTCACCCCAGCGACACGGGGCACGGGGGCGGCATCTACCGCTTCGACAACAACGGCGCTGGCTCCCATGGCTTCGTCCTCAATCACTCGTCGATCACCTACAACACCGCGCTGAACGACGGCGGCGGTATTTACTTCGGCGGCGACGGCGGCTCGCACTTCTATTACTCGACGTTCGCCAAGAACACCGCCAAGCGCGGCGGGGGGCTGTTCATCGACACGCAGACGGGGGGCTATTTCGAGGGCTGGCACATGACCGTAGGGCGCAACAACGCCACCGTTTCCGGCGGGGGCATCTACGAAGACCACGGCGGCAGCGGGCTCAACATCAGCAGCTCCATCGTCGCCAACAACACCGTGAACAACAACCTCTCCGCCGCGACCGCCAACCTGCTCCGCCAAGCCCAAGCCGGCAATTCCTTCGACATGATTTGGGGCGCGGGGGTCACCGCGACCACGCTCGGTTGCGGCGCCGTCGCCAACTGGCAATGCGGCCACAACACCTACGGCGCTGACGCCAAGCTGCCCCTGGAGCCCCTCGCCATGGGCGGCATTTACCGCTTCATGGAGGTGTTGATGCCGCTGAAGGGCAGCCCCGCCATCGACTACGGCACGCTCATCGGCAACGAGGCCTCCGACCAGCGCGGGCTCCCCGGCGACATCGACGGTGACGGCAACGGCAGCGTCGCGCCTGACGCCGGGGCCGTGGAGCGAAACCAAATCTGGCAAATGGAAGACACGCTGGAGTGGTTCAGCTCGAGTAACGACCTGGTGAACATCGACGCCGGCTATCCCTCGCAGCAGCTCGGCAGGTTCTTGAGCGCCAACGCGAACAACGACTACGTCACCTACGCGGTTCCGATCTCCGAGCCCGGTGTCTACGAGATCACCCTCAAGCACAAGCAAGCCAGTAACGGCGGCAAATTCAGGGTCGGAACCGCGTCGTCCTCGGGCGGCGCCTACGACGAAAGCGGCTTCGCGGAGCAGACCAGCTACGCGGCGAGCACTAGCTACCCCGCTGCCGTGAACCTCGGCTCGCGCACCTTCAACGCCGCGGGCACGTACTGGTTCCGCTTCCGCGTTACCGCGGCCGGCGCCGGCGGCGGTCGCAACCTTTACCAGGACTACATCAAGGTTCGCAAAACGAACTAGAGCGCCGAGCGGCCCGGAGCGACCGACGAGCCGCCGGTCGCTCCCGGCTCACTACCTGTCTTGGAAGGCGGCGCGGCAGTCGAGTCGCGTGAAGAAGGTTTGCGGCTTGCCGCTGCCTTGATCCGTGTAGAGCACGCCCATCGCGCCGTCGGACGCGGGCGCGATGGCGGGGCCCACCGTGTCGGTCATGGTCGAGGTCACGCGCAGGATGGGGCTCACCGGGGAGAGCCGCGCGTCGAAGGTCTGCGCGTACAGCTGGTAGGGGCCGTCCTTGTCGTCGGCCCAAACCATGACGAAGCGGTCGCCGTAAGAGTAGGTCGCGTGTCCGCGCGCGTGCCGCCCGACCGTGAGCGAGCGCGGCATCAGCTCGATGCCTTGCGGGCCGATCAAGACGCCAAAGATGGATGACCCGATCACGTCGCCGTGCTGGTGAAAGGTGACGGCGAACTTGTCACCGAGCGCGGTCACGTTCGCGCCATCGGGGTCGTCGAAGGGGATCTCGAGCGGGGTCGACGGGTCCGTCAGCGTGCGCGAGGCGGTCATGAATTTGAGACCGGGGCGCCCGTCGGCTCGCAGCTCGACGAACGCGATACCGACGCGCGCGTCCGACAGCGCGATGCTCGGCGCCTCGCCGTAGGCGCCGACGGGCGTGAGTCGCTCGTTCGCTCCACGCAGCTCACCATCGAGAGAGACGCGCTGCCCGAACAAAGCGGAGGCGTCGCCCGCGCCCTCGAAGCGCCGGTCGTCCCAAACCAGCAGCGCCTCCGCCCCCGTCCACACGAGCGACGGGCGCAGCGAAAAATCGTCCGCGTTGGTGACGCGCACGTCCTCGACCAATCGCTGGCCCTTGCGGTTCAGGACGTCGAAATAGATCTCGTAGTTGTCGTCTTGGCGCGCGTCTTGGTAGGCCGTCAGGTAACGCTCGCCGGTCCAAACCAGGGGGCCACCGTAAGACTCCGCGTTGACCCGCGACAGCGGCTGCGGGCCATCGAGCAGAGCACCGCTGCGGTCGATGCGCTGGAACTCTCCCTTCGAGCGGCGCACCTGGGTCGTCATCGTGGCGCCGAACCACTCGCCATCGAAGGCGAGGCCCGTCGCCGAAGAGCGCACGCAAGCAGGATCGCTGGCGGGGCAGTCCGGGTCCTGCGTGCGGGAGACGCGTACCGGGGCGAGCGCGGGCGCTTGCAGGGCGGTACCGTCGTCGACCACGCCGTTGCAGTCGTTGTCGAGGGCGTCGCACAGCTCGACGCCGCCCGGCCTCACCTCGGCGTTGGCGTCGTCACAGTCGCTGCCGCAACCGAGCGCCGCCTTCGGATCGGTGATGTTGCCGCTGGCGAACGCGCCATCACCGTCCGCGTCGACGCGACCGTCCATGAACTGACACCCCAAGTCGGCGGTGCACACGTCGATGGTGCACGGGTTACCGTCGTCGCAAGCGGGGCCGAGGTTGAGCTCGCACACGCCGCGATTGCACACGGCGAAACCGCACTGAGACGGCTCCGGCTGCGGGCAGTCGAACTGGCTCAAGCACTCGGGCAAGGGCTCGACGCCTGGCTCGCCGCCGCTCGCGCCCACGCTGCCGGGTCGCAGCTCCGTGCGCGAGCCGCAGCCAGCCGCGAGCAGCCCCGCGCTCCAGCAGACCAACGCAGCCAAACCCAAGAGCGTCGAGCGCATGGTCAGCCGCAAACCCCGAAGCCGGACACGTCGAGATCACCACACAGCAGGCCGCCCGTGCATTGGTTGGGCTCGCCCAGCTTGCAGAGCTGCGCGCAGCGCTTGCCCGCGCGCTGCCCCACGACGCACACGAAGCCCGCCGCGCAAAAATCCGCGCCTTCTCCGCACAGCGAGCCTTGCACGCCGCCACCCGCAGGAACGCACAGCGTGCCGTAGACCTGCGCGTCGCAGCCGCTGCCACCCGGATGATCCACGTACGGGTAGCAGCCGAAGCCCGGGCCGCAAGACGTGAGGTCGAAGGGATCGCAGATGATGTCGGGCGCGGGCAGCTCCTCGTCGCGACAGCCGGGGTTCACGGGCGTGGGCTCCGTGGGCTTCGTGCCACCCAAGCCCGCCCCGCCGCCGCCGCCGCTGCCAGCCCCCGCCCTGCCGGCCTGCGACGTCGAGCCTCCCGCGGCCCGACCGCCGTTGCCGGCGCTCGCGCCGTTGCCGCCTTCGCCCCCGTCGGCGCCGCCATGCGCGACGGAGCCGCCGCAAGCCAACGAGGAAAAGACGGCTAGCGCACAGCACGCCACCCCGATCGCGGTCCTGCACCCGAACATAGCGAGGCTAACATAGCCCGCCTCCCGCAACTTTCCAGACCGAGCGCAGATCGCGCGTCTTTTCCGCGAACGGGCCTCGGAAATCCGCGCCGCAGACGCTAAAACACCGGCATGCGACTTGGTCTTACCGTCCTTCTCGCGGCTGCCTGCGCGCTCGGCTGCGCGTGCAGCCGCACGGAGGAGCCGAACGCGCCCTCCTTGAACGAGCCTTTCGCGAGCGTCCCCGCGACTCCCGCTGGCGCTCCGAGCGCTACGACCAGCGCCGCCGCGACGAGCGAGGGCGCGAGCGCAGCCGCGGCAGGCGCGGCGGCTTCGCCCGGTTGCCTCGTCCCCTTCGACACCCCCGCGCCGATCGCCAGCAAGGCAGCGCACTGCCCCCGAGACCCGACGGGGAACCTGAAGCTGCCGTTCGGCAGGGTGACGTTCGTCGACGCACCGAACCAACCCTCGGCGCGAGTGGAGCTGGCGCGAGACGAGGCGTCACGTGAGCGCGGCCTGATGTATCGAACCGACATGCCCGAAGACCAAGGCATGCTGTTTTCCTGGCAGGACGAGCGCGTGCGAAATTTCTGGATGCGCAACACCTGCATCCCTCTCGACATGCTCTACATCACGAAAGACGGCGTGATCGCCGGCATCTTGGAGCAAGTGCCCACCCTGAGCGACACGCCGCGTGGCGTTCGTTGCCCCGTGGCGCACGTGCTCGAGCTGAACGCGGGCTGGGCTCGCGCGCACGGCCTGAAGCCCGGCATGAAAGTAGCGATCGACGGCTGATTTTCCGCGACCTGCCCGCTGCACACGACGCCCGGGTGGTGTTAGAACCGGCGGCGCGATGCAAAAGCTCGGCAGCCCACTCGGTTCCTTCGCCATCGGTTCTCTGTTTTCGCTCGTCTCGCTCAGCCTGCTCGGCGGCTGTCAGAAGGCGGAGCCCGAGCCGGAGACGCGCAGCGTAGAGCCCGCGACGCCAGCGCCTGCGGCCGCACCGACGCCGGTCGAAACGGCCGCGGCCACGGCATCCGCCGCGCCTGCCCCCGCGCCGACGTCGAAGCCCGTCGCGAGCGTGCCGGTCAGTCCGGATGACCCGCTCGCCGGCAAGTTCACGCTCGAAGACGCCACGAAAGGGCTCACCGGCACCGGCGCGCTCTACGCCGAGATTCAAACGGAGCTCGGCAAGCTCGAGTGCGAGCTCTACGAAGACAAAGCGCCTATCACGGTCGCGAACTTCGTCGGCCTCGCCCGCGGGCTTCGACCGTTCAAGCAGCCCGACGGCAAGTGGGCGAAGAAGAACGGCTACGACGGCACCACCTTCCACCGAGTGATCAAGGGCTTCATGATTCAGGGCGGCGATCCGCAGGGAACCGGCGCCGGTGAGCCCGGCTACGTCATCCCCGACGAGATCTGGGAAGGCGCTCACCACAATGAGCGCGGCCAATTGTGCATGGCCAACCGCGGCAAGAACACCAACGGCATGCAGTTCTTCATCATGGACGGCGTCGCCAAGCACCTCGACGGCGGCTACACCATCTTCGGCAAGTGCGCGCCGGAAGAGGTGATCATCAAGCTGTCGAGCGTCGAGGTGCAGGGCGACCGCTCCGTGAAGCCGACCAAGATCAACAAGGTCGTCATCAAGCGCAAGGCCAAGAAGGAAGCCGCACCCGCTGGCTCTGCTGCCCCCAAGCCCGCCGCACCCGCTGCGCCCAAGCCCCCCGCCGCACCGGCGCCTGCCCCCGCACCTGCCGCACCCGCACCCGCCGCACCCCCGGCGACGCCGCCCGCCACGACGCCGTAGCGTCACTCACGTCGCTCGGATTTCCACAGGAAGGGGGGAAGTTTGGAAGGGGAAAATTTTAGGGGTGGGCGCTACCGCCGCGCGAACAGGTGGCGCCCGTTCGCGCGGCGCCCCTGACCCTTGGTCTAGTTTTGTCAGCTGCCGCCCCACTCTCCCCTTCCACCCTTCCTGTGACCCCTCTCGCCGCTCGCGTCCGCTCGTAGACGTCAATCGGGTTGGTAGAGGACTTGTTGCGTGCGCTCGATGACGTAGAAGCGCGCGTGCTCGGGGCGGCCGAACGTGAGGGCGCCGAAGAAATTGATGATGACAGCGAGCGCCGCCGCGATCATGAACGTGCCACGCAGCGGCGGACCGACCAGCGCGAGCAGAACGAACAAGAGCGGCGCGTAGTCGTTCGAGAAGCGATACCCGAACTGAATCCAGCCCGTGTTTTGATAGAACAGCGTCGGCAGCGCTACCCCGAGCGCCGTGAGCGCGAGCGCCTTCGCGAGCGGCGGCCAGCGCCGCGGCGCGAGCAACCACAAGTACAGAGGCGTCGTCACCCAGAGCGCCAGGCCATGCGCGTTGATCTGGAGCGGTCCGCCTTGGGCGGGAAACCAAGGCAAGCTGGTCAGCATGACGCCCAAGTTTTTGGCCAAATAGTGGTAGTCGAACAGCCCCCACTTCGCGATGCGCGTCGCCCAAGCGATGCTCAGGTAGCGGTAGCCGACCTCCAGCGGGTCGCCAAAGCGTGCGTGATTGTGCCAGAGCGTGAGCGCCAGCACGCCTGCCAAGGGCAGCGCGAACAGCGCGAGCCCGCGCGCGACTCGACCTACGTCGAAGCGCTGCAACACGCCAGGGCCGCGCGGCGTTGCCGAGCGCGCCGCGAAGAGCAGCTGCTGCACGAAGAAGGGCGCCGCGAAAAGCAGCGGCGTGCGTGTGGCGAAGCCGAGGGCGAGGCAGAGCCCGGCGAGCAACGGCCGCTCCGCGTCGAGCGCGCAGAGCAGGTACAGGCAGAGCAGCACGGCGGCGACGACGTGCGCCGCAAACCAGACCGTGCCTTGCACGCTGCTGAAAAAGAACACGCTCCCGAAGCAAAACAGCCCGGCGAGCCCGACGTTCTCGGTCTCGCTGCGCTGCGAATGCCCCGCTCGCACGAGCTTCTCGAGGACCAGGAACAGCGCCGCCGGCGCAAGCCCAGCGAGGAGCAAGAAGAAGCGGCCATCGACGACCGCCTCCGCGCTACCGGAGAGGGCGACGAGCGGCAGCAGCAAGACGCTCGGGAACGGCGGAAACACCACGAACCACCGGCCCTGAAACTCCGCGAAGTCGTTACGCCCAGCGTACGCGGGCGGCGGCGCCCCTAGATCGAGACGACCGTGCAACCACGCGTCCGCCAAGAGCGCGAAGTGATTGTACGGAGTGTGCTCGGAGAGCACGCGCGGAGCCGCGCAGGCGAGCAAGAGCAGCGTGACGCCGGCGTAGATCGCGAGCGCCCAAGTCAGCCGTCGCGCGCGCGTGCCGCGTTCCAGCACGAGGCGCGAACGCGGCCTCGCGCGCTCTGCGCCAGCGGAGCTCCCTGCGGCGGTCACGGCTCCTGGCATATCAAACCCGCGCGGAGCCGTCGCGCGCGCTCCCGGCGTTTTGCGCCGCGGCCCGCGCCGCGCTATGCCGGGCTGCCATGTCCCGTCCCGAGCTCGTCATCCCCGTCGCCGATTTGGAGCGCGGCGCCAAGCAGGTCGAATTCACGCTCTCGACGGCCTGGCTCACCCGCGCGCTCGACGGCACCGAAGCGACGGTCACCGCTCCCGGCAAGGTCGAGGTCACTCTGAGCAAGAACGGCCCGTCCGTGCTCGTCCGCGGCCAGCTCTCGGTCGACCTGACGATGGCGTGCGTCGTCACGCTGGACCCTGTCCCGGTGCCGGTCCGCACCGAGATTCTGCTGATGCTGTCGCCCGCCGCCCCTTCGAGCCTGGGCCACGAACCCTCGGGCTCCCGGTCCCACGCGCGTCGCGCGCCCCGGCCTGAATCCGGCAAAAAAGAGGACAAAACCGAGCCAGAGCGCGGCTCGAGCCGAAAAAACTCGGCAAAAAGCGACGGTCGCTGGGAAGATACCCCGATTTTATCCGAAGAAGACGCGGGGAAAGACACCTACACGGGCCACGAAATCGTGCTCGACGACTTCGTGCGCGAGTTCATCATCCTCGAGCTTCCGATGTTTCCTCGCCGTTCGGACTTGCCAACTGAACAAACAGCCGCTAACCCTCCGCTCCCCGCTGACAGCCAGCCGGGAGGCGACAAACCTCTCGACCCTCGTCTGTCACCGCTAGCCGAGCTGAAGAGCCGGCTCGAGAAGATCAAGAAGGAGTAATCCTGTGGCCGTTCCGAAACGACGCAAGAGCAGCAGCAGGCGCGACATGCGCAGGGCCCAACACGACAAGGTGGAGGCGCCGAACGTGATCCCGTGCCCCAGCTGCTCGGCACCCAGCGTGCCGCACCGGGTTTGCCCGGGCTGCGGGTTCTACAAGGGTCGCGCTGTCGTCAAAAGCAGCAGCGCCCCCGAGAGCTGAGTCCAGCTTCGCGAGAGCCGTGCCTGCGGAGCTGATGAACGTCAGCTGTCCGCCGGCACGGCTACGTCGTTGTGGCGCCGTCGCCACCGACCCGCGAGACAGCTGGTTTAACCATTTGTGGTGACGCGGTCGCGAGGTGATCGTATCGATGGCGGGTATGCCGAGTGACACTGCCCCCAAGAGCCGGATCCTAGGCACGGGCGCTTATGCCCCTGACAAGGTCCTGAGCAACGCGGACCTCGAGCGACTGGTCGACACCTCCGACGCCTGGATCACGGAGCGTACGGGGATTAAAGAGCGCCGCGTCGCAGCGGACGGGCAAGCTTCGAGCGACATGGCGCTCGAGGCGGCCAAGCGCGCGCTCGAAGCGGCGGGCCTCACCGCCAAGGATCTGGACATGATCATCGTGGGCACGGTCACGCCCGACCTGCCGATGCCCGCATGCGCCGCCCTGCTGCAGCACAAGCTCGGCGCGGGCCCGATCCCGTCGTTCGACATTTCGGCCGCGTGCGCCGGCTTCATCTACGCCATGTCGATCGCGGATCAGTTCATCCGCTCGGGGGCGCAAAAGCACGTGCTCATCGTCGGTGTCGAGCTGCTCAGCCGCATCCTGAACTGGAAAGACCGCACGACCTGCGTGCTGTTCGGCGACGGCGCGGGCGCCGCCGTGCTGGGCCCCGCCCAAGGTGATGGCGCCGGCATCCTCTCGACGAAGCTGTACACCGATTCTTCGCTCGTCGGCTCGCTGTGCATCCCCGCGGGCGGAAGCAAAGAGCGCCTCACCGCCGAGGGCCTCGCCGCGCAGCGCGACAAGGTGCACATGGCGGGGCAGGACATCTTCAAGGTCGCAGTCAAGAACCTGAGCAGTGCGTCGCGCTCTGCCCTCGAGCAAGCAGACCTACCCGCGTCGGCAGTGCGCTGGGTAGTCCCCCACCAAGCCAACCTACGCATCATCGCGCAGGTCGCGCAGCGCCTCGACATCCCGCTCGAGCGCTTCGTGCTCAACATCGAGCGATACGGCAACACGTCGAGCGCATCGATTCCCATCGCGCTCGACGAAGCGCTGCGCGATGGCCGCATCCAAAAGGGCGACACCGTGCTCATGTGCGGGCTTGGCGCCGGCATTTCTTGGGGCAGCGCGCTGCTCCGCGTCTGAATTGACCCGCGCATCACGCGGCATTTCGAGGAGCTCTTGGTTTGACGACGGCATGGCTATTTCCTGGGCAAGGTACGCAGCAGGTCGGTATGGGCAAGGAGCTGCACGACAGCTCGCCCGCCGCGCGTGAAGTGTGGGAGCGCGCCGACGAAGCGCTCGGGTTCGCGCTCACGAAACTCTGCTTCGAAGGGCCGGAGGCAGAGCTCACGCTCACGAAGAACGCCCAGCCCGCCATCGTCACTACGAGCATCGCCGCGCTGGCCGCGATCCGCGAAGCGCTGCCGGATCTCGCGCTGCCCGCGTTCGCGGCGGGACACTCGCTCGGCGAGTACAGCGCGCTTGTCGCCGGCGGCGCGCTCGCCTTCGAGGACGCGGTGCGCCTCGTTCACTTGCGGGGCCGCGCGATGCAAGAAGCCGTGCCCGAAGGGCTGGGCGGCATGGCGGCGATCATGGGCGGCGACGCCAGCACCGTCGAGGCGCTGTGCCAGGACGCCGCTGAAGGCGAGGTCGTCTCTCCGGCGAACTTCAACGCTCCGGGCCAAATCGTCATCTCGGGTCACAAGACGGCGGTGGCGCGGGCCGCGGCGCTGGCGGGCGAGCGCAAGCTGAAGGCGATCGTGCTCAACGTGAGCGCGCCGTTTCACTGTTCGCTGATGGCGCCAGCGGCGGCGCGCATGAAGGCGGCGCTGGCAGAGGTAAAGCTCGGTGAGCTCACGTTTCCGGTCTTGCCGAACGTCGAAGCGACGCCGAACCGCGACCACGCGCGCATCGCCGAGCTGCTCGTGCGCCAGGTGGACTCGCCCGTGCAGTGGGAACAGACGATATTGGCGATGGCGCAGGCGGGCGTGAGCGCTGCGCTCGAAATCGGCCCTGGCAAAGTGCTGGCCGGGTTAGCCAAGCGCATCGATAAACGCGTCAGCGTCCTGTCGGTGGGTGACTCCGCGGGCATCGCCAAGATCTCCGACTTCCTCGGCGGCAACGGCCCTCTGAGCATCGCCGGCCCCCCCTCGAGCCAGCTCGCTACTAATTGAGGGGGCGGCACGCGCTGAGCACTCATCGCATTTTTTGCAGGTTTTGGATCGCTTGGGTGGCGATGAGGACATCGTTAAGACCGCGACCGACGACAGTCGGTCCTGGTGGACCGTTTGACGGGCCGAAGTAGCCGCCA
>JAEYWK010000140.1 GCA_023431345.1 Pseudomonadota bacterium | reverse complement strand
CGCTGTTCATGGGGCTTCTCCGGCGTTGGTTGTCTTGCAACTCCTCCGACGGAGGGACCCCTCTACAAATTCACACCGCCGCTAAGATCGCGTTGCGGACCTCAGCTCCGAGCGCGATCCCGACCCTCTCGGTGGGGATCACGTCCGCGGCGCCGCCCTCGCCCTTCATGCCTGCTCCGCCCTGGCTGCCCTCACTAGAAAGGGCCCCGCCGCTGGCGCTGCCACCGAGCTCGCCCGCACCTGCACCCGCACCCTCGCCGCTCGTCGCGGCGCCTCCGCCAATGCCAGGCTTGCCGTCAACCTCACCCGCATCACCCTCGAAGGAGGCTGGCGGCGCGTTCGTGTCCTTCCAGCGCAGGTCGTGATTGGAACAGGCCACCGCCGTCCACTGAAGCGCAAGAACGACCCAGCAAGTCGTCGCCGTTAGTTCCCTCATCGAACAATCCTCTGATGCACGCGAGCATGCACACGAGCATGCACACGAGCGTCGCGCCGCGAGCATACGCTGCGCATCATGAGTTGTCGTCGTCCAACTTGCCATCAGGGACCCGCCGCGCCGTCGTCCGATGACGCTGACGGTGAGCCACGACACAGCGAGGCATCTACGTGAGTGACGAGTGTGCACGCCGCACGCCGTCAGCGAGCCGGCCCACTCTCGAGAGTGATGACTCATTGCAGAAATCTGCGATGTGCATGGCTCTCACGCTCGAAGGGCTCACGTCCGTCAGCCTCGTGGCGACGCTACTCAGAACGGCACCTCGACGACGATGCCGGGAGCTTTCTTCTCGGCTGGCGCGCTGCTCGCAGGGACGGGAGGCGGCGAGACCGCTAGCTCCACGCTCGGCAGGGCGGCGACGCTGCTGGCGGAGGCGAAGGCCGGCCACGGCTGCCTTTCGTGCGTCGCAGGGGGCGATGGCTTCGGAGTCGGCGAGGCCACCGCAGGAGTCGAAGCTATCGCAGAGGCGCTGGGTGCCGGCGGCGGCACGGGAGGTTTGGCGCTGGCGCTCGCTGCGACGGTGAGGGTGGAAACGGCGCCGTTCGGCGATGCCAGCACGACTCTGCCTTGCTGTGCCGGCGAGCTGACGAGGCTCCACGCCACAGCCGCGACGGCGCAAGACGCCAACACGACGCTCGAGCCTCTGACGAGCCAGCGGCCGGGGCGGACAACGGGCGTTCTGCCGCGATGAGGGCTGGGCACGGCGGCCCCCGAGTTCACGAGCGTGGGACCGACGTCGTCACCTTCGGACGCCATCGTGACCGGGACGCTCGTTCGCCGCGAGTCACGCTCGAAGGCGGTCGACAGCTCCGAGCACGGAGCCCCGAAGTCTTGCACCGAAATCTCGGTGTATTGGGACAGCACCCGCTTTGCCTCGCGCAAGTCCTGCAGGCGCCGCGGTCTCTCGCGAGCGAGCATGCGGTCGACCAGCGTGCTGACGTCTTTGGGGAGCCCGCGGGTCACGCGCGAAAGCGGCGTGATACCCGTCGTCATCAAGCGCATGATGACTTGGGCCGCGTTGTCCCCCTCGATCGGACGCATACCGCTCAGACACTCGTAGGCGATCACGCCGAGGGCCCAGATGTCCGTGCGGTGGTCGACGTCGCGTTCACCCGAGGCTTGCTCGGGCGCCATGTAGGAAGGGGTACCCAGGGTCGACCCAGTCTGCGTCGCCACCACGTCACGTGGCACGCGCTCGCTGTCTTGCAGCTTGGCGATCCCGAAATCGAGCACCTTGACCGACGTTCCCTCCGGCCCCCGCGACAAGTAGATGTTGTCCGGCTTCAGATCACGGTGCACGACTCCGCGCGCGTGCGCGGTCCCGATCGCGCTGATCGCCGGGAGCAAGATGCTGGCCGCTTCTGGCAGCGGCAGTGGCTGTTCGCGCGCCAAGCGCTGTCCCAGCGTCTCGCCCTCCAGTAGGGTCATGACGATGACGGGCGTGTCGGCGTCGAGCTCGAACACGTCCAGAATCTCCACCACGTTGGGGTGACGCACGGCCGCTGCCGCGTGCGCTTCACGCAGCAGGCGACCGCGCAGCTCCGCTCGCTGCTGCAGCGTGCTGCGCACGAATTTCATGGCGACGGTGCGGCGGGTCACGGCGTGCGTCGCTGCCCAAACGACGCCCATGCCGCCTTGTCCGAGCAAGCGATCGAGCCGATACCGGTCGGCCACGAGTGTCCCTGCTTCCAGCGTTACCGCCATGCGATGGACCAGCATAGCCGAAAAGAGTCACACCCGAGTGAGCTCCCAGTCTCGAAGTCGCCCTATCGAAGATTAGACTAGTCCGTGCTCCTCGAGTTTCAGATAAAGAGTCGAACGACTTATCCCCAGCAGCCGCGCCGCCAACGCGCGATTGTCACCCGCGTGGCGGAGGGCTCGCTGAAGAGCGGCGCGCTCGGCGGCCTGCAGCTCGGCCTGCAGCGGGCCGACACGGGATTCGTGGGGTACGGCGACCTCTGCCGCGATGCACGGCGTGAGGGTGCCGGTCGCGCCGCCAGGCTGCGTGACGAAGCGCACTTGTTTCTCGAGCTCGGCCCGTACTTCGGCTTCGCCGATGATGTTCGTCTCACTCATGACCACGAGGCGCTCGACCAAGTTCTGCAGCTGCCGCACGTTGCCGGGCCAGCGCTGCGCCCTGAGCGCCCGCAGCGCCGAATCATCGAGCGTGGCGCCGGGATTGGGGCTCTCGGGCGCGAAAACTTCGCAAAAATACCGAGCCAGACCGGCAATGTCCTCGCGACGCGCGCGCAGCGGCGGCAGCCAGACTTCGACCACGTTCAAGCGGTAAAACAGGTCCTGCCGGAACTGCCCGCGCTCGACCATCGTCTCGAGATCGCGGTGCGTGGCCGCGACTACCCTCACGTCGACGGGCAGGGTCTTGGTCCCACCGAGCCGCTCGATCTCGCGATCTTGCAGCAAGCGCAGCAACTTGGCTTGCAACGGCAGCGTCAGCTCCCCCACCTCGTCGAGGAAAACGCTGCCGCCGCGCGCCAGCTCGACTCGACCCAGCTTTCGTGTCGTGGCGCCCGTGAAGGCCCCGCGTTCATAGCCGAAGAGCTCGCTCTCCAGCAGATTCTCCGGAAGCGAGGTACAATCTATCTTCACGAGCGGCCCTTTGCTGCGCGCGCTCTGACGGTGGATCTCACGCGCCGCGAGCTCCTTGCCGGTGCCGCTCTCACCGCGTATCAAGACGGTCGAAGAGCTGGCGGCGGCACGTCTCAAGAGCAGGACCGCGTCTTGCATCAGCGCGGAGCTCCCCAGCAGTGTCGCGCTCTTGCTGGGCCCCACCTCGCCCAAGCGCGCGAGGGCCGAGCTCGCCCTCCCCAGCGCGAAGGCAATCTGCTCGTCGTCGACGGGCTCCAGCAAGACATCGGCGCCGGCGTTGGCGGCCGCGACGACATCCGGAGCCGAAGCGTCATCAGTCACGACCAGCACCGCGGTCTCCGGCCAGCGCTCGAGAATGCTACTGACCAGCTCGGAGCTAGGCCCATCTTTGG
Organism: Pseudomonadota bacterium; assembly: GCA_023431345.1. GTDB lineage: Bacteria > Myxococcota_A > Polyangia > Polyangiales > Polyangiaceae > PMG-095. Next base: position 94,154 of record JAEYWK010000140.1, on the reverse strand, counting down.
GCTGCGCGCAGGCGACGACGGCTCGGAAGGGGCTATCGCCCAGGAGCGCCAACGCCTCAGCCGTAGAGTGCGCGACCCGCGATGTATGGCCACGCGCGATGAGCTCCGCTTCCAGCGCTTGCAGTCGCCGAGGTCTCGCGTCGACGAGCAGAATACAGCCCGGATTCATGTAACGTGGCTCATGTGTGACCTGACGTCAGACAGTTCGTTCGTTGAGCCGTACCCCGATGATGAATCACGAGCCCACCTCCCTCTTTCCGCAGTCTCGTACTTCCGTGGTTGGCTGTCATCTCTCATCCCCGTCGCCAGAGATTTGACTAGACGCTGAGGGAGCCCCTCATGTGCTAAACGTTGCGGAGCGGCGATGAAACGAGGGACCGCATCGGAACGAGCAGCACGAGTGCTCCAAGCAGCGATAGCCGTGGCTTTTTCGTTGAGTTGCGAGCAGATCGCCGGAACCAACGACTATCGAGTGGCCTCGAAGACCGGGGCTGAGGTGGACACAAAAGAAGCAGAGCCTCCGGAAGAAGCACCGCCGCCCCTGCCATTCTTGACCGGATCTGAGGAGTGCGACGCCTGCGCGGCTGACGAGTGTGCCCGCGAGCTGACAGCCTGTGACGCGAGTGAGCTGTGTAGGTCGTGGCTCGCCGACGTGAGGGAGCATCCGGACCCCATCAGCGCTTACCTCAGATACAAGATCGAAAACGACATGGTTTGGGCCGCCGCGCATGATGGCGCGTCTAATGACGCTACGGTTCAAAGGATGAGATCCTGTGCTCAAAACTGCCTCGAAGCCTGTTCGATCGGCCAAAATTTCTCGTGCGTCGGCGCCTTCGATTGGGAGCTACCCCCGCCCTCTGTCCTCCGAACGCGCGTCGCCAAAGGAGGTCAGGGCTTGTCCGCACGAGTCCGTGCTTGTCACATGTCCGACCAATGTGACGAGCCGCTGGCGACCGACCACACAGATAGCCAAGGATTCGCCGAGCTGAGCATCGACGCGGAAGCGGCTAGTCTCGGGCCGATCGCCTACCTAGAGTTCAATAGAGAAGAGGAAGGGGCGCTCGGCTGGCAGTACGCGCAGTCGCGACCGCTCGGCGACAAGGATTACGTCGCCATGGATCTCATTGCTGACGAGGTACTGTACGGGTGGCACGAGATCTTCAGCCAGGCGTTGGACGATGAGAAGAGTACGCTGATCGTGGTGCCGGCAGATTGCGCTGGCATGAACGCCAAGCGCGTCAGCCTGGAAGCCTGGCGCTACGAGGAAGGCGAGCTCAAGCTCTGCGATGATTGTTACTATGCATACAGCGCAGACGCCACTGAGAAGCCCGACCCAATGCTAGTCGCTTACGGAACGTCGGGCCTCGGTGGCTACATCGCTAATGTGCCTCCGGGTGTCGTTTACGTCGTGCTGCGTCGAGCAGAGGCACCGCACGACATGGTATCGGCGGCCTCTCTCTTGCTGGGCCGTCGACAGGTCGGAGTCGTGAGGATCTACCCAGCCTCAGCGCAGGAGCTACTAACATTTCCGGACCCTAAAAAATGAAGGGGACGGCCTCCGTTGCTGGCCACACCTTCAGCCGGCCTCGCGTTCGAGGCATCAAGCACAAGCGCGGCCACACTTCCCACGCAGCTCGCCAACGCACGCGAGCAGGGGCGGCCGCAGCCAGCGTGCTTGCCAGGAGCGTCCGCTGGACCATCTCGGTAGTGGCCGCCACTGTCGGCCCCGCTACGGCGGGCAGCACGCGCACCGATAGCTCTCCGCCCAAGTGCGGCACCACGGTGCGGTCCCAGCGCGGCATGCGGTAGCCGTGGGAAGCAGACACCGATAGCGGACACACGGGCACGCCGAGCGCGCGCGCCAAGCGCACGACGCCTGGCGACGCCACTTGCGGCTGCCCAGCGTCAAGCGTGACCGCGAGCAACCTGCCGGGCACGGAGAGCCACCGCCTCGCCGCCTTCACCACGGCGGTGCCGCGATTGTCCGCGACGAACGTGCGCATCCCGAGATAATTGAGAAGGTCGAGCGTATCGTCGATGAAAGGGTGGGTGCGAATGTAGATCGCTACGTTTTCCCTATCCATCGTTGCGGCCAAGAGCGGAAGGATGGCGTCGTGCCAGAAGGTGACGAGCGCGCTGTCTTCGCTCTCGCGAACGACCGAAACACGACTGGTGCGCTGAACGCAGCGCAGGTATTGCGCCGTGCCCGCCACCTGCATGCGCTTGACGGAGCTCAAGGGTACGGCCTCGTCAAGAGCTCGACCTTGATCCTGACCTTCGGATCATCGACCCAAACCTCGATTGTCATGCTCGCGTCCGTCGGGTAGATATTGAAGTCGATCCCACCGTTGAAACTCCCTGTTTTGACGCCGCGCTGGAGCGTGCTCGATCGGCGCCATTTCACCACAGCGTTCGCTGGAGTGACGGTGACCCGGTGCACCAACGTTTGAATCGTGTAGCCTTCCCAGGTCAGCACAGGAACCCATTGCCCCGTTGGGAAATGGTTGGGTTTGAGCTTGGGAAAGCGGGGAAGAGTCGAACAGAGTGGATGCTTGAAGATGCCGCAATCCAGAATAGCCATGTGTGATTACCCCGATGTGGAGGAAGCAGACTCGCATGAACGAATCTGAGGATCGACGGTCATTTGTTTGAATGACAGCTTATGGCGAGTGAGCGTCAGAACGACGCTTCGATATCGACGCGACCGAGGCCGAGCCTTGCCTGCACGACCGGAGGGCGACGGGCGTCGAGACGTTGCTCGGGCGCGCGTGGCGCCGTCAGCAGCAGGTACGTGCCGACGATTCCGCCCGCCAGGGCTACGCCGAAGCCGATATTGGAAATGAGCGCGTTGCGTTTGCTGGCGTCGATGTCCGACTTGGCCTCCTCCGGGCATGCACTCTTCTCCGGACATTGCTCTGAAAGGCGCTTCGCGTTCTGCAGCGTGGCGATGCCGAATACGGTCCCGACGACCAGGCCGGCCGCTCCAACTCCGTAGGCCACGGCCGGCAGCGTCATCGTAGCCGCCGCGCGCTCCGCCGCGATCGGCCGACGCCCCGCCAGCCGTTGCTGGGGCGCCGCTGGCGCAGAGAGCTCGATGCGGGGGGCCGAGCCGGGCTCGAAATGCCGCGTGACGACGCGGTCGACGCCGTCGGTCGAGATGATGATGGACTGCTCCCCAGGGTCCAGGAGCAGCTCGAAAACGGCAACGGGAGGCGCTTCGGGCGGCCCCGCGTCTCGCGTGCCGGCGATGTAGAAGGTGCGACCGGCGGGCTGCAACGTCTCCGCTTCCAACGGGCGGCCATTGACGGTCAAGCGCAGGGTGGGCTGCCGAATGACGACCGTGGCGCGCACGATGCGGCGCTCGACGTCGTCGAGGTAACCTTGCGCTTCGGCAGCCAGCTCGCCGGTCAAAGGTTCGTCATGGACGTGATGAGCGGCCAGCGCCGAACGGAACGACTTCCGAGCGCGAGTGTAGCGACCGAGAGCGCGCTCGCAGAAGCCGACGTTGAAGAGCGTCGTCGCGTGGGGATGAAGCCGATAGGAGCGCTCGAACGCGATGAGCGCGTCTACCCACTGCCCATGATGGGCGAGCGTGGCCCCCAGCTCGAAGGCATCTCGGGCGGCCGCGATCGGCACGCTCGGCGCGCTGCGCGGCGCATCGGGATGTGCCACTGCCTCCTGCGCGAGACCCTGCAGGGGCCAGCCCAGTACGACCGCGAACGCTACTCCCCAGCACGGCGCGAGCCTTCGGTCGGCTACCATGCGCACGACTATAAGATGAACGAAGTCGCAGCGCGCGTCTTCCTGCCGCGAACGGCGCTAATGACTAGGGCGCTGCTCAACGATCGATACAGCTCGGGCCTGCCGCCCCCGCAGACTGTCCGGCGCTTCGGACACTCTGACGCTGAAAGTGGCCCTCGATCAGCGGCACGAGCGTTGCTGATCGCTCGGCATGGACGAATCATCGTATCTGTCGAGCGGTGGGGAGATCGATCTGGGCGTACTTTGGCGTGGGCTTCGCGGCGGGAGCTCGTACGTCGTCAGCTCCTACTATGCCGATGGCTCGTGTTGGGCGACCGTGGAGGCGCGGTCGCGCGCCGCGATGCCCGCCTGCCCGCCCATCGCCCTCGACGCGCTCGAGCGCGTGCTCGGCGGGGAACCGCAGAAGGTCGTCGCTTACGAGCTTGGCCGGGCGGTGCCCACCGTCGCCAGCTATTGCTCCCAAGCGCTCAAGGCGCTTTCTTACGAGCACAACTGCGCGCGCGCGCCGATGCTGCTCGTCATGGCCGCCGCGGCGGCGCGCGGCGCGCGGATGCCGGCGGCCAAGCTCGGACGCAGGCTCGACGACGGCTCCTGCGTGGTCAGCGTCGTCGTGCCTGGCCGTCACCTGGAGCGCCGCCTCTCGCCGGGCGAGTGGGAGGTGGCGCGCGCTGCCATCGAGGGCAAGTCACACGCCCAGATCGCAGATGCCCGCGGCACCTCTCGTCGCACGGTGGCAAACCAGCTAGCGTCCGTTTTCGGCAAGATCGGCATCCACGGCTGCCCCGCCCTGCGCGCGAAAGTGGCCGCAGAGAGCGCGTGAAGAGAGCGCGTGAAGAGCAGCGTCGTCAGCAGCTGAACCGGCCAACTCGAAGGCGCGGCTCACGAAAAGATGCTCATCGTCGGGTCGCCATCTCGAACGTATTGGCAATGATGGTCAGAGCCGTCTGAATGACGCCAGCACACAGGGCGACCGCGCGGGCGAACTAGGCGCGTAAGTCCGCGCATTAGCGCGGGTTTTGGCCGTCATAGGCACTCGGCAGAGTCCATGTCAGCGGAAGCTCGAAAATTCGTCGCCATATGCTATGCGCTGTGCCCCGCGGGGAGTAAGGTGCAGGGTTATGCCGCTCTCACGACGCGCGTTGGCTGAGGTTTTTGGTACGTTCTGGCTCGTTTTCGGCGGGTGCGGTAGCGCCGTGCTGGCAGCCGGCTTCCCCAAGGTGGGCATTGGCCTCTTGGGGGTTTCACTGGCCTTCGGCCTCACGGTGCTCACGATGGCTTATGCCATCGGGCACATCTCCGGTTGTCATCTGAACCCGGCCGTCTCGATAGGTTTGGTGGTAGGCAAGCGCTTTCCTGCCAGCGAGCTGCCCGCCTACATCGCAGCCCAAGTCGTGGGCGGTATCGCGGGCGCGGGCGTGCTCTACGTGATCGCGAGTGGGGCGGCTGGTTTTTCGACCGCCGGCGGGTTTGCAGCAAACGGCTTCGCCGAGCACTCACCGGGTGGCTACTCGATGGTCGCGGCCCTCGTCGCCGAGATTGTGCTGACCTTCTTCTTCCTCATGATCATTCTGGGCGCCACCGATAGCCGCGCGCCCGCCGGCTTCGCACCCATCCCGATCGGACTGGCGCTCACGCTCATCCACCTGATTGGCATTCCCGTCACCAACCTGTCGGTCAACCCCGCGCGCAGCACGGGGCCTGCCGTCTTCGTGGGCGACTGGGCCATCGCTCAGCTCTGGCTCTTCTGGCTGGCACCGATCGTGGGGGCCGCGCTAGCCGGCGTCGTCTATTCGACCCTCTTCGCCACGAGCGCGCCGCCGCCCGTTCAGGGCGTGAAAGACCCCGAAACCGGCACCGTCGCCCGCGGCGCCTAGCGCAACGATCGCACGCGGCCGAGGACATCCGGTGCGCTGCTCTGTCGAGCACCGCGTCGTCATGACCCAGCCGCGTGCGAAGCGTTGACGGCCCAGGTTCTCGGGTTACGTTTGGAGGGTCGCGCGGCCCCGAAGCTCCATGGGCGCGGAACCACCCCGGCGACCACTCCCTCCAGATGCCTATCCGCAACATGAGAGCGCCCACCCCCCTTCTCCTCGTTGCGAGCCTTGGCTTGCTCAGCGGCTGTGAGGGTCGAAGCGCGGCCGAGCCTACCCGTGCCGCGCCCGCCGTGGCGGAAGCCGCCGCTCCGACCGCTGATCCGCGGAAGCAACCAGCTGCCGCTGCCGAGCGCGCCGCGGCCGACGCGCCTCAGCTGACCCGCGTGGAGAACGTGGGTGAGGTTTGCATGGTCAACAATCAGTTCATGGGGCGCGCGCAGATCCCCGTGGTCGTGGAGGGCAAGACGTACTTCGGCTGTTGCGAGATGTGCCAAGGCCGCTTGGAGCGCGATGCTACGGCGCGGCTCGCAAAGGACCCGTTGAGCGGGAAAACGGTCGACAAGGCTTCTGCTGTCATCGCCAAGCGCGCCGACGGGCAAGTGCTCTACTTCGAGAGCGCCCAAAATCTCGAGCGCTTCCAGAGCGGAGCGATCTAGGCGCAGCGGGTGAGCGTCGGCGTCGTCGCGGCGTAAAATGCGTCGCTGCGGTCATACGCCGCAGGTACCCTCCGCCAGATCGGCGTTTATGGGCCGTCATCGTGGCAAGTCGCGCCATGAACCGCTGGCACGAGGCTTGCTCACCCGTCGGAATGATTCTGCTCACGTCAACGGGCTCGGCCTTGCGCCAGGTCATCCGCGAAGGTCTGGTCGTTCAGGGCGAGGACGTATGGCCTGTGATCAGCGGGAGCTCGATCGAGCTGATGCTCGCGGCTTGTGGCTGCGACACCCTCCTCTATGTGGCGGGAGCGAGCCTGCTAGAAGCGCAGCTGAGCCCCCAGCCCTCCGAGAGCCGAGCGCGGCAAGTGCTTCACGCGGCCGCGATGCCCGGCGTCAAGCTGGTGGTGGGCGTCGTTCCTTCCGGTGAAGACTACGCGGACGAAGAGCAGCTCCTCCTCGGAGGGGGCGTGCCGGCCGTGATTTTGCGCTGCGCCCCGCTCGTCGAAGAGGTCGAAGCGTCTCCCGACGTCCGCGCGCAGCTGCGTGGGTGGAGCCGGTTCACGACCGGAGCCATGTTGTCGAGCACCATCGCGCGAGCGCTGCGAGACGCTTCCTGGCAGGGCCAAGTGATCGAGGTGCCGACGCTGCGAGTCGACCCCGCGCGCCGCGCGCGCGTCACGACGCGCGTCTCTTTGCCGAAGCTGGAAGGCGTGCCGGCCTTCGCTTGCGTGGCCTGAGCTCAAGGCCGCAGCACGGTGAGAACTTCGTCGTTCACGATCTCCAAGACTTCGATGGGGCCGGCGTAGAATCGTGACATGCCCACGTCGACGGCCCACACCTTGCCGTCACAATAGCTGGTGATGGTGCCGTGCACGGTGTGCGCGACGATCATCCGCTTGGCGCCGAGAATGGCTAGCGTTTGATCGAGAGCGGCGCAGTCGGCGGCATCGACGCCCGCCGAAAACTGACGCGTCCACATCACGCGGTCACCATTGTCGACGCCTCGCGCGGAGTCGGGCTCTGGGCAGTTGCCGAACAACCATTGGCTGACCTCGGCGCTGACCTTGTCGAGCCCATACTCGGCCCACCGCGGCACCACGCCGCCGTGAGCGTACACCGTCTCGCCGAGCTGCAGCGCCGTGGGCAGCTGCGCGAAGCGCTTGGCGTACGGGCCTCCGGACATCAACGCGGCGCCTCGCTTCTTCGCGTACTCCGGCAGCACCGAGAGGCGAACATCATCCAAATCCAGATCCGTGAGGTCCTCGTAGCCGGGGAACGGATTGGCGCCGACGGCCTGGTTGTCCACGCGCGCGCCCATCACTTCGTGATTGCCCACGAGCAAGTGAACGCTCCCGCCCGCGGCTCGCGCTCGCTCTCGCGTGGAGAACAGGAAGTCGAGCACCTGCCGCTCGTCGTCGCTCCGGCCGATCATGTCGCCGAGCTGGACGATCGCGAGCGCACCGCCGATCCATTCGTCGCTTTCGTCGGTGCCTCCCGCGAGCTGAAACGCCCGACGCGCCGCATCGATGTCCGAATGCAAATCGCCCATGACGACCACGCGCGGGGCCGCGGGCGCAAAGACTTCCGGCACCTCGAGCCCTCCCGCCGTCTCGCCCGAGCCCGAAGCGGCGGTGGCTTGCGAGGCTTCCTCGGCGCAGGTCGCGTTGCCGGGGGACGGGGTACCCGCGTCGTCGAGGCTCGTAGCAGGCGAACAGCCAGCCGCTCCGAGGACGGCAGCCAAGATGGCCGCACGAGCGAGCGCGGTGGTCTCCGAGGTCGTCCACATGGGCGTGCGGTGAGGCTATGACCTGAGGAGCCTGAAGCCAAGCGACTCGCCGCTGAGCAGCCCTCGTACGTGCCCGTGGGCGCTGGCGAGCGCCCGGGCTTCTGGCTGCTATTCGAACGGATTGTGGCGATCGATGGGGCGAGGCACTCTTCCGGGCGGCTTCGCGGGCGGGGCGCTCGTCGGCGTCGCGGCGCCCTTCACGGAGACGCGAGGCGGCGGCGTCCGAGGAGTGGTCGCTGAGAGTGCAGCGGGAGGCTCCGGCGTCGCCGTCACCGGTGGCGGTGGCGGTGGCGGTGGCGAGCTCGTGGGGGCCGCGATCGACGCCTCCGGGGTAGGCGGGCTCACGGAAGCGGCGCTGCTCGCGGCCACGTGACTACCGGCCGGTCGAGGTAGCTGCGCTTCGGTGCTGCGCGCTTGGACCCACCAGACCGCAGCGGCCGCGAGGAGCCCCACGCCGGTGACGACGCCTGCCCGCCAAGCCTGCTGGCGACCTCGATGGAGCGCGGTGACGGACCGCTCGACCCCGCCGTCGGGCGTGAGAGTCTCGTGAGGGAGCGCCGCCGGGGGCGCTTGGAGCGCTTCCGCTGGCTCACCGCGCCGCAACCGCTCCGCCGCTTCGATGATGGAGCGATTTCGCTCCGCCAGCTGACTGCCGAGGGCGCCGCTGAGCACCTCTGCCACGTGCCGGTCCGCGATCACGCGCCCCGCAGACGACAGGTACTCGATCAGCTCCTCGCGCAGCTCTTCCGCCGTCTGGTAGCGACGCGCCGGATCCTTCTCCAGTGCCTTGAGCAGCACGCGCTCGAGCGCGGCCGGGAACGCCGGATCGCGCTCGCGGGGCGGGACCAGATCGGCCTCGAGGATCTGGTACATCGTCGCGAGCGCGTCGGCGCCGTGGAACGGTCGCTCGCCGAGCGTCGCCTCGTAGAGCACGCAGCCGAGCGCGAAGATGTCGGCCCGGCGATCGATGTTCCGCGAGGTCACCTGCTCGGGCGCCATGTACGAGAGCTTGCCCTTGACCTCACCCGTCTCCGTGGCCTTGTGCAGCTGACCGCGCGACTTCGCGACGCCGAAGTCGGCCAGCCTGACCTGCCCCCGCGTCGAGATGAGCACGTTCTGAGGTGAAACGTCGCGGTGCACGACCCCGAGCGCGTGACCTTCTTCGTCGACGAGCTCGTGGGCCGCGTGGAGACCGCCCGCGAGGCTGGCGCACACGAACGCAGCCAGCTCGGGAGTGAGCCGCTTGTTGGGGGCACCGTTGAGCAGGTCGCGCAGCGAAGCGCCGTCGGACCAATCCATCACCAAGAAGTGAACGCCGCCTTCGTGACCCAGCTCGTGGGTCGCGCAGACGTTGGGGTGCGCGATGCGCGAAGCCAGCGCTGCCTCGTCGGCGAGCACCGCCCAGAAATCCGGGTTCATGCCGCCGTCGGCGCCGCTGAGGCTGGTCTTCAGCGCGACCAAGCGCAGGCCAGGCGAGGCGTCATCGAGCGCGACCCACACCTTGCCCATGCCGCCGACTCCGATTGGAGCCACGAGCTGATAGCGACCCACGCGCTCGCCGACGGCGAGGTCAGCCAAGGCACCTCCAGCTCGGTCGTGACCCGTCATTCGCAGCGCGCAAGACGCTCCTAGTTTGACACGGATTTGGCCGAGCTCGACGCTGCTCGCACGTCAATCCGGCGTCCATCGCTCGCACCTCGTGCGCCACCGCAGCCTCGCCTATCGTACTTGCGCGCACCAGACGCTACCCGTTCTTCTTGGGCCGGGGGATGTCGAGCCGGTCCAGGTAATTGATCAGGGTGCGTCGCGAAACGCCGAGCAGCTGCGCGGCCCGCGTCTGATTCCCGGCGCACTGCTCGAGCGCACGGGTGATGCGGGCCCGCTCGGCATCAGCGTCCCAGCGCGGCTGCCGGGCGGGGATGAAGACTTCGGTCGTCTCCGTGTCTTCCGCAGGAAAAAGGTCGAAATCCGCGGGCTCGTCGCGTGGCACGTGGTCGGCCGTGATGCGGCCGCCCGAGCACAAGAAGGGCGCACGCTCCATGACGTTCCGGAGCTCGCGCACGTTGCCCGGCCACGAGTACGCTTGAAGCGCGGCGATCGCCTCGGAGGTGAGCTCGGGGATGGGGAGCTCGGCGCGCCGACACGCTCCTTCCAAGAACAGGCGCGCCAAGGGCTCGATCTCGATCAGCCGCTTGCGCAGCGGCGGGATCGAGAACTCGACGCCCGCGATCCGGAAGTACAGATCTTGCCGAAAGCGGCCGTGCCTCGCCTCTGCGCGCAGGTCGCGGTTGGTCGCCCAGATGAAGCGAACGTCGATTGGTCGCGGCTTGGTCGCGCCGATGCGGAGGATCTTCTTCTCCTCGAGCACGCGCAGCAGCTTCGCCTGGGTGGAGAGCGGCATCTCGCCGATTTCGTCGAGGAAGATCGTACCGTTGTCGTTCGACTCGAGCAGACCCACCTTGGTGGCCGTCGCTCCGGTGAAGGCGCCTCGCTCGTGCCCGAACAGCTCCGACTCGAGCAGCGTCTCCGGTAAGGCTGCGCAGTTCAGGCGCAAGAGGGGCCGGTCGCGCCGGTTGGAGCGCAGGTGGATGGTCTCGGCGAAGACCTCTTTCCCAGCGCCCGTCTCGCCCGAAATCAGCACCGATAGGCCGCTCTGGGCCGCGCGCACCGCGATGTCGTAGGCCGCTTTCATCGCCGGATCGAGCAGCACGAGTCGACCCGCAGGCGCCGGCGGGATGCTGGAGGTAGCGAAGCTGGTCGCGACGGGCGTAACCGGCGCTTGCACGACGATCAGCGCGACCCCCGCTCGAATGAAGTCGCCAGGGCGCAGCTCCCGGCGCTCGCCGGGGTTCAAGCGCGCCTCGGCCTCGTCGCGGTGGGTCGTGTCTTCTTGCACCGAGTCGACCTCGCCGCGGAAGACGGAGGTACCGTTGGAGCTGCCGAGATCTTCGACGGTGATGATATCGCCGACGTGCAGGGCGAAATGAAACCGTGAAACGGACGGATCATCGATGCGAAGGTCGTTGCTCGGACCGCGACCAAAGCGCACCGTCCCCTGCTCCGGCAAGGGGAACACGCTGCACTGCTGACGCAGGTACACCAGCGCCTCCAGGGCCTCGGGGTGACTGGCCGGTACCAGCGGGCGATAGGTCTGCGATCCGGCGCTCATGCGCGCCTCCCGAAGCGGCGGCGAGCCGTCCGGCGATAGCCCAGCCAGAGGATTCCGAGCAGGAGCGCTTCGATGCTGGACGTGGTCGCGGCGCTCGCACGACGCGGCAGCAGGCTGCAGCCCTCGTCGCGTGGCTTCTCGACCGGCGCGCCACTGCCGCCGCCAGCGCTCGCGCCAGCGTGCGGCTCGGCCGGCTCGCCCCCATCGGCCACGCTCGCCGGCTGCCCGCCCTCGGGGCTCGGCCACGGGGAGCCTGCTCCGGCGGCGTCGAACGCTTCCTCGACGAGCGACGCGAAGTAGCTGACGTCCGTGTACTTGGCGGCCGCGGAGTCGCTCGTGCAATCGGAGGCGACGCTCGAGAACACGCCCGCGAGCTCGCCCTGCGCGTTCAACGCCGGTCCGCCGCTGTCGCCTTCGCAAGGACCCGCGCTGACGGTAAAGGTGCGGATCCACTGGCCGACCGCGCGCGCGCGCACCTCACGCATGGTGCGCGCGGCCACGTCCATCCCTGAGGGCGCGCCGTAGCCAACCACGGTGAAGGTGTCGCCCACCGCCGCGGGCTCGCCGCGATGAACCTCGTAGCAGTCTTCGTCGATGGCCGTGTCGAGCACGACGAAGGCCAGATCGTTTTCGCAGAGCGTGCCCGAGCCGGTCGACACGATGCTCGCGCCTCGCGCGACGGGCTCCGGACCGGGGATCGGACCGGCGTAGACGGCGACCTTCTCGGCGGACACGACGCCGCCCAGCGCGGCCCCTTCACTACCGGAGATCTCGTTACCGCTGCTGTCACACGTGAACGGGATGTTCGATGGATTGCGCGAGACCACGTGGAGCGCGGTCATGAGCAGGTTCGGCGCCACCAAAGAGCCGCTGCCGATCTTGAGCACGGGGCCGCCGAGCACGCTGCCGATCTCGGTCGAGACGTAGAGCACGCCGCCGTGCTCGTAGCCGGTGTCCTGCCCGCCGAGCACGCGCTGCTCGGCGCTGCCGAGCGACGCCCCGCCGTCGGAGCAACCGAGGGCGACCGCGCCGAGCACGGCGATGACGAGGGGTTGCTTCAGAAGTCGCGGATACACGGCAGCGCCTCGTCGCTGAGCGTCTGGGTGCTGGAGTCGTAGCGCAGGGCGTCGTAGTTGGGGCCGCGCGTGAACATCGTCTCGAACGTCGAGCCGCCGTTGTTCAGACAATAGATGCTGCCCACGGAGTTGCGCGTGCCGCGCGCCGTGTTCCACTCTGCCTCGCCGACGGTCAGACGCAGCGCGATGTCTTCACCGTTGCCGAGGGCGTTGAGGATCGACGATATCGCCGCGGGCCCGATGTCGTAGGTGGGGCCGGAGAGCAGGCGACGCATGCCCAGCGCCATCTCCTTGCCCGTCAGCTTCGGCACTTGGCCGGCGGCGGCGGCCGCGTAAATCATCAAGTAGGCGGCGTCGTAGACGTTCTCGGTGCCGAGCAGGAGCGCCGGGTCGTCCTTCAAGTCTTGGTTCGCGCTGATGAGCCGAGCGCTGTAGGTATCGAGCAGGCTGGTATCTTCCGCCGACGCGTATGTGACGCCAACGATGCGATCGAGCAAGGTTTTGTAACCGCCGCCGTCGCTCTCTTTGGTCGAGTAGGTCGCCCAGGTCTCGGCCGCCATCGCTGCGCCCAGCACGTACATGGGCCGCTGCTGCGACACCTGCATGTACTTCGTCCGATTGCTCCAGGTGCTGCCCGCCTCGATCACGGGCATGACGCCCTGGATGAACTCGGAGCCGGCGAGCGCCACGATGATGTTCGGAGCGAAATCGAGCAAGGCGTCGGCGACCGCTCCGGTGTCGGGAGCTTCGGTCAGCAAGGCCGATTCGATTCGAAACGGTTGGACTTCGAACGCGGCCAGCTCCGGGAGCTGCAGCAGGGCGTCACGCACGTCGGTCTCGCGCGCGATGTCGGCCATCACGATGGCGACGCGTAGCTTGTCGCCGGACCTGCCCAGGTTGAGGAACGTGGTGTCGCCGCGGAGATAGGCGTCCGTCCGCGCCAGCAGCGGACCGAACGCCCCCGCCAGGTCGGAGGTGGCGCCGAGCAGGTTCCACAGCCGACCGCCGTCGCTCAGCGCCGCGAGCTCGCTGTCCTGCTCGTAGGGGCTTATCACGAACGTCCCCGCTTGATCGAGGCGCTGCGCGAACACGGCCTGCAAGTCCTTGGCGGAGAGGGCCGAGATGATGCCCGGGACCTCCAGGTCATCCAGCAAATGATCGAGGCTCGGGATGAACGGATCGATGGTCCCGGGTGCCACGTCGGGGTACATCGAGTTGCACACCACGACGGCCAGCGTTCGGCGCTTGCCGTCGGGCCCATCGCGGAGGCCCGTCACCTTCGAAGTCACCTCGGAGATGGCCAAATCGATGTTGCGCGTCACCATCGAGCGGCTGACGCCATCGGGCGCCAGCGCGTAGGCGCCGAAGATGATCGGCGCCTGTGCCCTCAGGTTGCCTGCGCCGACGACGAGCGGGCACTCCTCGGTCGTCAGCTTGATGCACTCGCCCCCTCGACAGACGAAGGGCTGACCGAAGTGCTCGTCGATGCACTCGGCGTTGCTCTCGCAGCTCGGTGGCTCTTCGTCGACCGCGCCGCCCGCACCCGCCGCGCCGGCCGTGGGCGCGCCGCCGCTCGCGCCTGGCTCACCGCCGTCGCCGGCGGGCGCGCTCTCCACGCACACGCCCGCTTCGCACACGCTGTCGCCGAACCGGCTGCAGTCGGCGTCGACTTGGCACTGATCGGTGTCGACCTCGAACAGCAAAGAGCAGGCCGGCGTCGCGGCGGCCCCAATGAGGGCCAGAACAGCCGCTTGAATCCAACCGCGCCAGCTTCGTGCTCGTGCCATGTCTAAGGTAAACCGTGGAGCGCCAGTAGGGACCTTGCCGTGAGTGAGCTCGCGCTCAATCGAGCGGCCACGTCTCCGGGCAAGCGTTCTCCGATGCCCACTCGCCGCATTGCATCGCCGACTCGAAGAGATCATAGCAGTCGAGCGTCATGTCCGGACCGTAGCCGGGCACGCACTCCACGCCCGCGGCTAGGTTTCCCGCCTCGAAGGCGTCGATTCCGCACTGGAAGAACTTGTCGAACTCAGTCTGACAGGTGCCGCATTCCTCGAAGAGCTCACGCTCACCCTTACGGTCCGCTACGCACGTTGCGCAGTCGAATTCTTCCTCGCACGCAGCCGCCGAGTACGCCGAGCAAAGCTGGTGATTGATGGTGTTGGCGGTGCACGCGTACTCGAGCGGCGGATTGCCGGCCCCGCCTTCGCCGCCCTGGGCCGCGCCGCCCGCCGGATCCGGCGCACCGCCGCCGCCCTCGAGCGCGCCGCCAGCGCCGCCGTTAGGCTCACCGACCTGGCCACCGTCGCCAGTCGACGGGCTTCCTGCCTGTCCGCCGGCCCCGGCATCCGGCCGCGAAGAGCCGCCGCTGCCGCTGGGCTCGCCCCCGGCAGCGTCACCGCCTGCAGCATCGCCGCCGTTCGTGCCGTTCGAAATGCCGTCGTCGTCGCCGCAAGCGCCCAGCAAGGCGCTGCCGCCGATGACCACAGCCCAGATCAAAGTCCCAAAAGCGTTCTTCATCGTCATCCTCGGTGGTGGAAAGGTCAGGCGCAGCCCTAGGACGTTCAACGACGCTTCCCCACGCTGACTTAAGAGCCTGCGTGCCCGCGAAAAGCTTCAGCTTCAGGGAGGATGCCACGCGGGCACCTACATCCTCCCCTGTTGATGAGTCGCCTTGCTCCGGCCTGTCGCCGTCGAGGCAGGCCTCACAAAGGACAACGAGCCGGCTTGCGCCGGCTCGTTGCGTGAGCACACCTCGGAAGCTCGAGCGTTAGTTGACGTAGCAGAAGCGGTAGCTACCCATCGACTTCACGAAGCCCGTGACGAAGTTGAGGCCGCCGAACGGCTTCTTCTTGCAAGCGGCGCCGACCGGGAAAATCGAGGGATAGGGGTCGTCCGTCGAGCGCCACGTCTCGGCCGTATCCGACTTCACCGCGACACCGTAGGTGGTACCGCCAATCTGGCTCGGCGGAACGAAGTCGACGTTGTACGGATCGACGTCGATGGTTTGGCTCGCCAAGTCGATGCGCACGTCCAAGATGTCGTTACCGCGCATGTAGCCGAGCGTGACGAGCTTGGCGCGGATGTCCGTCCATTTGCCGCTGGTCACGTTCACCTTGTAGGTGTCGATGGAGCTGCAGACCGAGGGGTCGTTGCTGCTTACCACGAGCGAGCTCGTGCGGTTGTCGAAGGGGCCGAACTGATAGACGTCGGCCGTTTGCATGTTGCTGGCGCCGCCGAACTGGTCGTGCTCGTAAAGCGTGACCTTCATGCCGGGCCGCACCTTGAGCGAAGACAGCTTGTCGTTTCCGATCTTCAAATCAGCCATGCGGTAGCTGCCGGTGCGCAAGCACTGCGAGGCGCCCGTGTAGCCGCCACCGTCGTAGATCGTAACGGCGCAGTTCGTCAGCGTCACGGTGTGGGGGAGGCCCGTCCGGGTCGGCGACTTCATGGTTTGGTAGGCAGACGACTCGGAGGGATCGGTGATGTAGCCGATGTAGTCCTCGTTCTGCTTCTGCGCTTGAAAGCCCGTCACCAACATGCTGCGGATTTGGTTGGGGCTGTGAATGTTCTTTCCGCCGCTGAAGGTCTCGGTCGTGCCCTCTTGGGCCGAGAGACCGGCGGTGACGGCAGGACAGCCGCTGCGGCCACGGCTCGCGCACAGCGAGTAGCCAGCGGGCGAGATGCGCAGGCGGTCGCCCGCGAGCTCGAGATCGGTCGTGAACTCCCAACGCCCGAAGTCCTCCGCGGCGTCGTAGGCGAGGTGGGCCAAGAACGGCTTCCATTCCAGACCACCCACGCTGCAGGTGTTGAGCCCTTCGCTCACGCTGCCCATCTCTTCGGCCGTAGGCTCTTCCATGGTGCACGCGCCCAGGCCGGTTGCGATGAGGGCGGCGCCGATCAGTTTCTTCAGCATTTCGTTGAGTCCTCCAAGGTGAAGCCGCGAGGTGCGGCCGTGCTCGGAGGGACGTTTTGCACGCGATGTGCCAACTGCCTGACACCGGGCGCTGCGCTGGAAACGCTGAAATGCTGCGATGAACTCCGCTGTAGGAGCGTGACGGATCACGTAGGAAAGGGCTCGCGGTGCATTACCGACTTGTGCAACGCTTGCTCAAACTGTGGTGCGCATCTCGCGCAAGCCCGAGCCAGCCACGCGCAGCTGCGGCGGCTCGACTCCTTAGCCGCTGCACGCACGCGGCGCTTCACGGCGACGCGGCGCGCCACAGCGTGAGCAGCGTCAGCACGACCAGCAGAGCCCAGAGCACGACGCGATAGTCCGACCACGAACGGCGAAACGCCGGCGTGGGCTCGGGCTCGCGCGCAGGGCGCACCGTCGGCCCTGCGGCAGCGGAAGCGGAAGCGGGCGACGCGATCCGTGAACCCGGCATCGGCGCGAATTCCACCAGGCCCGTCGCGTCCGACGGCCGCGGCGATAGCGCGACCGGCGCCGCCGGCAGCTGAGCCAATGAGTCCGCGGGCAGCGGCCGCGTATCCACGAAAGTGAGGGTCGCGTCGCTCGGGTGAGGATCCACCTCGACCGGGGCCGGCGTTGCGGGCAGCGGTTTCCCCCGCCAAAGCGCGGCGGGAGCTTGGGTGAGGCCGCTCCCCGCGGTGGGCGTCTCGTCGGCGTTGGGGCTGCTCAACCGATTCATCAACTGCTCGGGGGCAACGCGGTTTTGCGAGAGCAGGGTCTCCGCCTGGGTGCGCACCTCGCGATCGATGCGCTCTTTCACGTACTTGGCGACATCGCTGGCGGTGACGAGTCGCCCCGTCGACAGCAGCCACTCCTCCAGCGCGAACTGCATCTCTTCGGCGGTCGCGAAGCGACCCTCCGGCGTAGGCGCGAGCGCTTTCACGATGATCGCCTCGAGCGCAGGCGGATAGTCCGCGCGCAGGGCCGTCGGCAGCTGGTAGCGGTTGTGCAGGATCTTCGGCAGCGCCCCGGCGCCGTTGCCGAAGGGCCTCAAGCCGAGCGTGGCCACGTACAACACACAGCCCATCGCGTAGACGTCGGCGCGCCGATCCACGCCGCGGCCGGTGATCTGCTCCGGGGGAATATAGGCAAATTTGCCTTTTACCTCGCCCGTCTTCGTGCGTTCGTGCAGCTGGTAGCGCGCTTTGGCGATGCCAAAGTCGCTGACCTTCACCTGCCCCTGCATCGAAATCAGGATATTGGGCGGCGAGATATCGCGATGAACGACGCCGAGCAGCGTGCCGTCCGGCCCCACCGTCTCGTGCGCCGCATGGAGGCCCGCCGACGCATCGGCGATGATGCGCGCCGCGATGCGCAGGTCGAGCGCTACCAGCGAGTCTTTCTGGCGCAAAATACCCGCGAGCGAATCGCCCGCCACCCACTCCATGGCCATGTACAGGCGGTCGCCGTCTCGGCCAAGCTCGTAGGTCTCGCACACGTTCGGGTGGTGGATCGACGACGCGACGGTGGCCTCGTCGATGAACATGCGCGCGTAGTTTTCGTCGCCCGACATTTCGGAGCGCACGAGCTTCAGCGCGACCGTGCGAGCGAAGCCGCTCCCGATGGGACGAGCGGTCCAGACCTGACCCATCCCACCGTTGGCGAGCATGGAAATGAGCTGGTAGCGCCCCACCTGATCGCCGCTCGCGAGCACGTCTCCCGGATCGGACGGCTGGCGGGGCCGGGTGTTGCTCGGTGCGTTCATGACGGGAGGCGCGGCTCGTCGGGCGGCGGCCGCGAGGAGTCGGGCCAGCTTTCCTCAAACGATAACGACTATTGCGCCGCGAGTCTTAAGGAGATTGGTGCGGGCACGAGAAATGTAGGCGACCTGTCCCCGCCTGGCGGCAGCGCTCCTACCTGTTTCAGTTGGGTGGTGGGGGTTGGCCCTGGTGGTCAGTGGTCTCACGCTTGCATCTGCTCGGCGTCGTCGGTTCTCGTTCGGTGAATCGATGCGAGGGACCTCAGCTTCTTGACACTTCGGCCGTTCACTACCTCCTGGGCGCGCCTGCGCGTCCCGATCCCAGACCTCGACCGCGAAGGGCTGCTCGCTCGCCAAAGACGTGGCGGAAAAGCGGCCGCTTCAGCCATGACTCAGCGTATCGCGCGTATGCCCAGCCGAACCCTCCGCTCGCTTTGCCTCGCCGCTCCTCTCTTCGCCGTGCTCAGCGGCGCGCCGGCGCCTGTCGCGGCCCAAACCCCGAGCCCGAGCGAGGCCGGAGCGAGCCCCGCAACTGACAGCGCAAAGCAAGAAGCCGCGCGGCGCTTCCAGCACGGCATCAGCCTGTACGAAGAGGGCGACTACGCCTTGGCCCTGGCGGAGTTCGAACGCGTCTACGAGCTCGTGCCCGACTACCGCGTGCTCTACAACATCGGCCAGATGAACATGCAGCTCGCTCGCTACGCGCGAGCGCTGCGCACCTTGCGAGAGTACGTCAGCCGCGGCGGTGACGAGCTACCGCCCGACCGCCGGGTGGCCGTGCAAGCAGATTTGCGCCTGCTCGAGAGCAGGACGGCGACGCTCGACCTCGACGTGCAGCCCGCGGGCGCCGAGATTTGGCTCGACGGTGTGCTCGTGGGCCGTTCACCGCTCGCGGAAGCGCTGGTGGTCGACGTGGGTCAGCGCACCGTGCAGGTGCGCGTACGCGGCTACGTGGCGCGTACCCAGGCCGTTACCCTCGCGGGCGGCGATCGGCGCGAGGTCAGCGTCGTCCTGCAAGAAGAGCACGCTGCGCCAACACCGGTCTCACCGCCGACGAACGTGGCCCCTCCCCCGCCGCCGGCGCCGCGCGCGACGCCGCCGAGCAAGTCGCCGTGGGTCTGGGCGGGCTGGAGCGCGACCGGCCTCCTCGCCGCTTCGTCGGCCGTGACCGCGGTGCTGGGCGCATCAGCGAGCTCTGACCTGAAAGACCTGCGCGACTCACGCACGGCGCAGCGCTCGGACCTGGACGCAGCTGGCGCTCGCGCCCGGCAGCGCTTCTTGGTCGCCGACGTGCTGGCCGTAGCGGCGCTGGCCACGGGCGGCACCACGCTGTATTTTCACCTGTCCGACTCCCGGTCATCGAAGCCCCGCGAGCCGAGCCCGAAGCTCGGCATCAACGTGCTCCCCACGGGCGTAGCGCTTCGCCTCGAGAATTGAGCCGAAGCGCGCGTCGCGTGGCGTCACCGCGCTAGTCGCGCGCCCCTTGCAGCGAGGCGCGCTTGACCTCGTATTGGTGAGCCGCGTCGACGAACAGCTGCGCTTCTTCAATCAACTCGTGCGCCGACTTGTGGGTGAGCTCCGCGAGCCGTTGCTCGTACGCTTTAACGACGAAGTGACCGAAGCGCCCGCCGACCGACGCCGCGTCGAACTTGCCGGTGTCCAGCAGCTGCCGGCGAAACGCGCCGATCACGACATCGGGCTCCGGCGCCAGGTCGGGAGCACCCTCGCGAGCCAGCCAGTAGGCGGCGTCCAGCATCGCTTCGAGAGCGCGCTCGGCGGCAGACGTTGGCTTGCCTTCGTCCAAGAGCACCTGCGCCTCGAACACTTTGCGCTCGCTCGCCGCCAGCCCGAACTGAAGCGGGCTCACGACCTCGCCCGCGCACTCGCCCACCCCTTGGTCGCCGGTGGTGTAGATGCGCGGATCGCCCCAGTCGCTGTACAGCTCGGGCGCCTGCTCGAAGCTCGGCACTTCGGTCAGATCGGCCACCATCGCCTTGACGTCCTTACGCCCGACGCGCCGGACCCAAGCCTGAAAGGTCTCCGCGGGTAGGTGCTGCTCGGAGAAGGCTCGAGTCAGCCGATCCACCGCCTCGGGCACTCGCTTCGAAGGGATCGCCCCGATCGCCAGCCCGTAGACGCGCGCGTTGTCGCGCCACTCGCCGCCCACCACGAGCTGGAAGTGTGGGACCCGGCGGCCCCCGACGTTGCGGCTCACCCCGAGGAAGCCGATGTCCGCGGCGTGGTGCTGACCGCACGAATTGAAGCACCCGCTGCATTTGACGTGCAAAGAGCGCGTCTCCGGCGACAAGCGCTCTTCGGCCGAGCTGAGGTGGCGCCGCAGCTCGCGCGCGAGGCCGCGCGACGACGAGATGCCCAGCTTGCAAGTGTCGGTGCCAGGGCAAGAAGTCACGTCCGTGATTTGGCCCGCGCCGCGCTCGCCCAGGCCCTGCTCGACGAGCGCGGCGTGGATCGCGGGCAAGTCGTCGTTCGAAACCCAGCGCAAGAGCAGGTTCTGCTCGACGGTGGTGCGCAAGGTGTCGCCCGTGTACTCGTTCATCAGCTTCACGATGGCGCGCGCCTGCTGCGGCGTGAAGTCACCCAGCGGCAGCTGAATCGTGACGGCGGAGTAGCCGAGCTGGCGCTGAGGGTAGACGTTGCTCGCCAGCCAGCGCGCGAAATCGGGCGCGAGGCCCGACGTGACCGGTAGGTCCGTGCGACTTTCGCGCCGGGGTCGCTCGTCGCGCTCCTGGACGCTGGCCAAGAACTCGGTCCAGCGCGGATCGGGAGCCAAGCGCTCGCGCTCCGCGTACACCAGGCGTCGGAACTCGTCGATGCCGAGCTTCTTGACCAAGAATTTCATGCGCGCCCGTGAGCGATTGGCGCGCTCACCGAGCCGCGCGAACACCAGGCACACCGCCTGCGCCAGCGGCAGCAGCTCAGCCTCGGGCACGAACTCGCTCAAGAGCTCAGCGGCTTGCGGCACCGGCCCCAGCCCGCCGCCCACGTACAGCTCGAAGCCGCGCCTGCGTTCGCCGCCCTCCACGCGCACGCGAGCGACGCCGCCGATGTCGTGAAAGCCCGTCAGCCCGCAGGCGTGCTCCCAGCAGCCGGAGAGCGCGATCTTGAACTTCCTGCCCATGTCTTGCGTGGCGGGATGGCCGAGCAAGAAAAAGGCAACGGCGCGAGCGTACGGGCCCACGTCGAAGGTCTCGTCGCGGCAGACACCGGCGAGCGGACAAGCCGTGACGTTGCGCACCGAGTTGCCGCACGCTTCGCGCGTGGTGATGCCCACGGCGGCGAGCCTCCGCATGATGTCGGGCGTGTCTTCGATGTGCACGAAGTGGAGCTGGATGTCCTGTCGGGTCGTAACGTGCAGTATCTGATCCGAGTACTCTTCCGCGAGCTCGGCCAGTACGAGCAGCTGCTCGGCGCTGAGCTTGCCCAGCGGGATCTTGATGCGCTGCATGCCCGGCGCGTCCCACAGCGTCTCCGGACCTTTGAGCAGCTTGCCCGCCGGATACTCGAGCGTCTGGGTCTGCTCGCCGTCGTGGCGGTGGCCGTTGTCGTAGCGCTGGCCATAGGCGCCGCGACGCAGCCGCGTCTCCGCGAAGAGCTTGTCGTCGAGCTTGCCGCGCTTCTTGAGCAGCAGCTCCGTCTCGTACACGTCAATCTCCTGCTGCCAGGCGCCGACGCCCTGACCGGCGAGCTTCTCTCTCCACGAGCTGGACATACGCGGGCACTCTAGGAAGCGCACGTCGCGTCGCCATGACGCCTGTCATCCGAGCGGCGTCGCGCTGTGCTCGTGGTGTCCTCGTGCTCGCGCCTCGCCCCCAGGAGTCCGCGTTTACGCGCTGCGCCGCGGGCCTCCCGGCGCGGGCTCGAAGGCAGACGGCAGGAAATAAAGAGTCTTGCCTGGCCGCCAGGCCCAACTTCGGGGAAACAGTCTAGAATTTCTGCAAAAACCTGCTAGGGACGCGGCCTTTCTCCTGCTATCTCGCTAAGGAAAGGGACCTCGTGACCATGACTTTTCCTCTCGTTCGCGCCTCCGGTATCTCCATCCTCGCGCTCGGCGCCGCCGTCGCCTTCACGACCGCCTGCACGAAGAGCTCTTCGACGCCGGCCGCTTCCGCGGATTCGCCCGCTTCGAGCTCGCAGCCTGATCACGAAGCGCCCATCACGGAGCCGCCGGTTCCTCCGCCCGTGACCGCGAACCCTCTCAAGGGCGCGAAGCTGTTCGTCGATCCCGAGGCGAGCGTGATGCTGAAGGCGAATCACTTGCGCAAGACGGATCCCGAGAAGGCCGCGCTCTTGGACAAGATCGCCAAGCAGCCGCAGGCGCTCTGGATGGGTGAGTGGAACTCGAACATCTTCCGCGCCGCTCAGCACTTCGTCGACCGCGCGATGCAGGACGGCAGCGTGGCCGTCATCATCGCTTACAACATCCCGCATCGTGACGCCGCGGCCGCCGCCGAAGGCATCGGTGAGTCGGCGGGCGGCCTGGCTTCGAAAGAGAAGTACCAACGCTGGATCCGCGACATTCACGCGGGCGTGAACAATCGCCCGGTCGCGATCATCCTCGAGCCCGACGCGCTGCCGGGCATCACGAGCCTGTCGCCCGAGCTCCAAGAGGAGCGTTATTTCCTCTTCAATGACGCGGTGAAGGTCCTCCGTCAAAATCCCAACGCCGCGGTGTACATCGACGCGGGGCACGGCAAGTGGGTTCCCGCGGCCGACATGGCCGAGCGCTTGAAGAAGGCGGGCGTCGAGCACGCCAGCGGCTTCGCCATCAACACCTCGAACTACCGCACGACGGAGGAGAGCGTGGCCTACGGCAAGGAGCTGTCCGCGCTGACTGGCGGCAAGCATTTCGTCGTCGACACCAGCCGTAACGGCGCAGGTCCCTACGAGGGGGCCAAGAACATCACCGAGATGTGGTGCAATCCTCCGGGCCGCAAGATCGGTCTGCCGCCGACGACCGACACCGGCGAGCCGCTCTGCGACGGCTTCCTCTGGCTCAAGCGCCCGGGCGAGTCGGACGGTGAGTGCCTGCGCGGCGAGCCGAAAGCGGGCGTCTTCTGGCTCGAGCAAGCGCTCGAGTACGCGAAGTAAGCTCGACGCTGCGTCGTGGAGCACGGCAAGCGCCTGCTCCACCGCGAACCTCTCGCGCCCACGTAGGAGCCTCTCAGGGCTCCCCACGTGGGCGCAGTGCTTTTCGAAGGGCGGCGCCGACGTAGGCCTACCTTCACGTCGGGCGCGGCGGCGCGAGCAGCGCCTCGATCGTCTCGGCCCGGGCGGCCGACAGCTTGGAGTCCGCGTCGCGGCGAGCGAGGCCGAACAAGGTCGCCCGCGTCCGGAGGGCCTGTGCGAAGGCAGAAGCTTTGACGGGGCCGAGCAGCGACACCAGAGCCTTCGGCTCCAAGCGAAGCAGCATGGCGAAGGGCATGCCCAGCTCCGAGCCGATCCCCTGCTCGAGGATTTGCAGGCTCTCGTCGTAGTTGCCCCCCTTGCCGACTCCGAGCGCTCGCGCCAGCACCTCGCCCACCTTCTGCAGCAGGCGCTTGATGTAGTCTTGCTCGTAGCCCATGGTAGCCAGAAGCGTGGGGCCGTAGGTGGCGGGGAGCAAGCTCTGGTATAGCCGAAGCATGCAGGTGAGCGAGAGCACCGCGAGCTGGGTCGCTGAAGAGCTCGAGCGCTCGATCGTGCCTACTCTGATGGAGTACATCGCGATCCCGAACAAGTCGCCCGCGTTCGATCCGGAGTGGCGCCAAAACGGGCACATGGACCGCGCGGTGGAGCTGCTGGTCAGCTGGGCGCGGCCACAGCTGCCGCCCGGCGCGACGCTCGAGGTCGTGCGACTGGGCGAGCGGACGCCGGTCATCTTCATCGAGGTCCCGGCGAGCGGGGCCGACTCCGACGAAACGGTGCTTCTCTACGGCCACCTCGACAAGCAGCCCGAGATGTCGGGCTGGCGCGAGGGGCTCGGTCCCTGGCAGCCGGTGCGCGAGGGCGACAAGCTGTATGGGCGCGGCGGCGCCGACGACGGCTACGCGCTCTTCGCTTCGCTGACGGCGCTGAACGCCGCTCGCCGCGACGGCCTTGCCCACGCGCGCACCGTGATTCTGATCGAGGCCTGCGAGGAGTCCGGTAGCTACGATCTGCCCGCCTATATCGAGCACCTGGGGCCGCGGCTCGGCGAGCTCTCGCTCGTGATCTGCTTGGACTCCGGCTGCGCCAACTACGATCAGCTCTGGGCGACGACGTCCCTGCGCGGCGTGGTCGTCGGCAAGCTGACGGTCTCGCTCTTGACCGAGGGCGTGCACTCGGGAGACGGCACGGGCGTCGTCGCCGCGAGTGAGCGCGTCGTGCGCGTGCTACTCGACCGTCTCGAGGACAGCCGCACCGGCGCCATGCTCGTCCCGGAGCTCGACGCGGCCATCCCCGCGCAGCGGCAGCAGCAAGCAGCGCGCTCCGCAGAGGCGCTGGGCAGCGCGGTGTACGACAAGTTTCCGCTGCAGCCGGGAGTGTCGCCGGTCGTCGAGAACATCACCGAGCTCATCTTGAATCGCACCTGGCGCCCGGGCCTGGCCATCACCGGCGCCGACGGCTGGCCCGCCATCAGCAGCGCAGGCAACGTGCTGCGCCCTCATACGCAGCTGAAGCTATCGATTCGCATCCCGCCCCGCGTGGATCCTCATCGAGCCACGGCCGCCATCAAGCGCCGGCTCGAGGAGGATCCGCCGTACGGCGCCCAAGTGACGTTCAGCGACGCTGGCGGAGCCGCGGGCTGGGATGCTCCGGAGCTCGAGCCGTGGCTCGAGCGTTGCCTCGACGAAGCCTCGCGGCGCCATTTCGGCAAGCCAGCCATGTACCTGGGCGAGGGCGGCACCATTCCGTTCATGTACCTGCTGGGCGAGCGCTTCCCGCGGGCGCAGTTCTGCATCACGGGCGTGCTCGGCCCCGGCTCCAACGCGCACGGGCCCAACGAATTCCTACACCTCCCCACGGCGCGCCGCCTCACGCTGTGCGTCGCCGAGGTGCTGGCCGCGCACGCAGCTCGAAGCGCTTGAGCGAACGGCGCCGTAGAGCGCGGCGCAACGCTCTGCGGTGGATGTGGGTCCTGCACGCCGTTGCGGCTCGCGAAGCGGTTGAGATAGCTTGATGCGATGGGCTCGAGCTGGTCGGCCGCGCTCGCGGCGGCGATGATAGCGCTCACGTCGCTGCCGGGTTGTGGCGGGGGAAACGACCCCGACGGAGACGACGGCGGCGCTCCCGCAGGCGGAAAATCGAGCGTGGCGGGCAAGCCTAGCGGCGGCAAGTCGAGTGGCGGGGGCGTGACCGGCGGAACGTCGGGCGAGATGGGTGACGGCGGCACGGCGGACCCTGAGGCGCTGCCCGCGGCCGGCTACGCCGACGGGCACGCCGAGGTTCCCGCGGCGGGGCGAGCCGAAGACGTGTCGAAGCCGACGAGCGTGATCGGCACCGGGACGCCCGAGAGCTGCACGGGTGATGCCTTCGTAGCCGCGGTGGCCCAGGGAGGCGTCATCACCTTCGACTGCGGCGACGCGCCGACGACAATCGTGCTGCGCGAGCCGGCGAAGGCCTTCAACGACAAGGGCACCCAGCTGGTGATCGACGGGGGCGGCAAGGTCACGCTGAGCGGTGGCGGCACCACCCGCATCCTGTACATGTCGACCTGCGATAAGGCGCAGGTGTATCCGCCGGGGCCTGGTGACTGCAACACGAACCCGGGCGTGCAGCTAGTGGTGCAAAACCTGACGTTCATCGATGGCAGCGCCAAGGGCATCGACGATGAAGGCAACAAAGCCGGTGGCGGAGCGATCTATGCGCAGGGCGGCAGCCTCAAGGTCGTCAATTGCCGCTTCTTCAACAACGTGTGCGACGAGCTCGGCTCGGATGTGGGCGGCGGAGCGATCCGCAAGCTCGACTACCTGGTGAAAGCGGGCGCGGGCCCAGCGCGCCCGGTGTGGGTCGTGGGCAGCACGTTCGGCGGCGCAGAGGGGCTCGGCAACACGTGCGCGAACGGCGGCGCGCTGAGCAGCATCGGCGTGTCGTGGAACATCCTCAATAGCATCTTCTCCCACAACCGCGCGCTGGGCATGGGCGCCAACGACGGCGAAGGCGGCAACGGCGGCGCGATCTACAACGACGGCAACGAGATCGTCCT
The DNA here is from genome assembly GCA_023431345.1 of Pseudomonadota bacterium. GTDB lineage: Bacteria > Myxococcota_A > Polyangia > Polyangiales > Polyangiaceae > PMG-095. The sequence goes on along the minus strand of JAEYWK010000140.1, from coordinate 67,974 downwards.
GAACATCACCAGCAGCTTGCTCGAGGACAACCGCGCCAACGAGGGCGGCAGCGCCGTGTTCTTCGTCAGCAACAATCAAACTGGCTCAATCACGATCACCGACTCGCTCACGCGAAGAAATCCGCGCGGCAGGTTCGAAACCCCGGACTTGCCGGGCTTCTTCGTGAAAGCCGACGGTCCGGCTCGAGTCATGGATTCGCAGGTCTTGCGCTGACGCGCGGGACGATCAGGCGAATGGCCTGCTTCTTCGCTTCGATGTAGACGTGGTGGTGGGCGGGCCATTGCTCGCCGTCGAGCTGAGTCGCGAGGGGGGCGCCTCCTTCGTGCTCGAAGAACGTGAGCTCTAGCGTCGAGGCGCGCAGGGTCTTGGAGTGCTCGAGGCCGATTTCTTCCAGCATACCTTCGCTGAGCGGGACGGCTTCGAGATCGCGAATGGCCTTGGAGGCCCAATCCCGCTTGCCGACGAAGGGGACGAGCTCGAACACGCCGTCATCGTGGCGGGCGCTCTCGTCGAGCACCCAGGCGCCCGCGTAGATGCGCGTATTTTTGACGATCAGATCCGTGAGACCATCGAGCTCCACGCGCTCGCCGTCGAGAAGGCCGACCATGCGAAACTTGTCGTCGATGATGTAAGACTCGAGGAACGTCTTCACGAACGCGCCGGCGTACACGGCTTGATCGCGGTAAAGCTCCTTGAGCGGACCCAGTTGCTCGACGACAGCGCGGTCTCGGTTGCGCTGCGCGAGCACGCGCGCCGACAGCCCCCAGCCGCACGAGTCGAAGAAATACTCCGCCGGTGCGTCGGCAGCTCCGGCGCGGTAAACGCCGACGTCGAGCCGCGTCTCGTAGCCGGCGCTGATGACCTCCACGTTGCGCGCCAGCGCGTCTTCGTCGGAGGTGAGGCCGAAGCTGCGCCCCTGGTCGTTGGCCGTGCCGGTCGGCAGCATGCCGAGCGCCACCTCGTCACGCCGAGCGCTGGTGTACAAGGCGGCCGCGACCTCGCGAAACGTGCCGTCACCGCCCATGGCGATGACGACGCGGTGCTGGCCGGCGCTGAGCACCTTCTGCACTTCGGCGATGGTCTTACCCTCGGGCAAGGTGGCCATGAAATCAGCCGCGATGCCCGCCTCCGCCAAGAGCGCGAGCGCCTCGTCGATTCGCTCCTGATTCCTTCCACTCTGTGCGGTCGGATTGCCGACCAAGAGGTGCGTGGCCATCCCCGCGAGTATACCTACTTGCAGCTCGGCCCGAGGCGCAGCCCATCGAGACCGAGGTCGAACGCAGAGCCTGCGACGGCGAAGCCGAGCCATTCGTCGGGCTCGAGGGCAACCTCGAAGCAGCGCGTCGACCAGTCCCCCGTGAGCGAAAGGTCGCCGAGGGGAACCTCGATGAGCGGGCGCAGGGTTTGACACCCGGGATCCACGGCGTACGCGGTGAAACTTCCGTTCGACGCGGTGGGCGCGCTCAGGTTGATGAGGTCGAGATACAGGCCGGCTGCCCGCGGCGGCTCCTTACCTTCGACAAACCAGACGTAGAACTGAGATTCGGACGTGTGGCTCGTCGAACAGGGGGCGTCGCACGAGGAGCTCTGGATCTCCAGGAATCGGTCGCCGGTGCTGCCGGAGCTCGCGCGCGATCGCACCTTGCCTGGTGTTTTCGTGTAGCAGGTGTCCCAGCCGAAGCCGGGAACGGCCTCGAAGGAGCCTTCTTCCAAGTACTCGCTGTCGTAGGGAAACTCCTCCTCGGGCACGTGGTCGTCTCGCTCCTGACCGCCGCCCGCTGCTCCGGCTCGAGTGGTGCCCCCGCCGCCCGCGGCCGCACCTCCGCCGCCCGTGGCCGCACCCCCGCCGCCGAGGCTTGCAGGGTCAGGCGCGCCCTTCTTCGAGGCATCCCCTCCGCAGCCCAAGAGCCAATGGCCGATAGCGATTGCCACCGCGCCTCTCACGCTCTTACCCAGCCTCATCAGCCCCGACTCTACCACGCCGGCGGCCAAGCAGTTGCTCGCGGGCCGCTGGTAGGACGGATAGCGAGGGACTAAGAGGGAGCCATGACGTCCCGATGGCCTCCGCTCCTCGACGACCGCCCCGCAGCGGTCGGGGCGGAAGCGTCATCGAGTGAGGAGGGCGGCCCCGAGGACCCACCCGCAGCGCCGGTGGCGGCAGGCGAAGTCGTGGCCGGCAAGTACCGCGTCGACGGGGTGCTCGGCTTCGGTGGCATGGGCATCGTGTGCGCCGCGACGCATCTCGAGCTGCAGACTTCAATCGCGATCAAATTCGTGCGACCCGAGCGGGGCGTCGACGATCGGGCCGTCGCCCGCTTTTTGACCGAAGCGCGAGCCGCCGCGCAGCTGCGCAGCCAGCACGCCTGCCGCGTGATGGACTGCGGGCGCCTCGACACGGGCGTGCCCTACATCGTCATGGAGCGCCTGATCGGGTCCGACCTGCGCGCGCTCATGGACACGACGGGCGCCTTGTCGCTGGCCAGCGCGGTCGACTACGCGCTGCAGGCCTGTGAAGCGCTCGCGGAGGCACACTCGAAGCACATCGTGCACCGCGACGTGAAGCCCGAGAACCTGTTCCTCACCGAAGGCCCCGCGGGCGCGCCCTGCCTGAAGGTCTTGGATTTCGGCATTTCCAAGCAGCTCGGCCCGCTTCGCTCGGGTCGAGCCTTGACCGAGCCGACAGAGAGCATGGGCTCACCGCTGTACATGTCACCCGAGCAGATGATCGATCCGGCGGGCGTCGATTCACGGACCGATATTTGGTCGCTCGGCGTCGTGCTGTACGAGCTCACCACGGGGCAACCACCCTTTTCGGGAGAGACGACGCCGCAGCTCTGCGCGAGCGTGATGACGACGCAGCCGCTGCCGCTGCGCCAGCACCGCGCCGAGATTTCGGAGGCGCTCTCGCGCGTGATTTTGCGCTGCCTGGAGAAGGATCGCGAGCGGCGCTTTCGCGACGTGGGTCAGCTCGCAGCCGCGCTGCGGGCCGTCGAGCTGGAAGGTTCGAGCGCAAGCGACGCCGAGCCGAGCGGAGGCCCCGCCGAGGTGGTCTCCATTCCGGGAGTGCCGGCGCGCGGCTTCGGGCTGCGCGTGGGTGTGGTTTTGGTGCTGCTCGCCGCAGCGGGGCTGGCCGCCTACGCGCTCGGCCGCTCGCCAACGCAGCCGCACGGACCAGACGCCGCTATCAGCGCGTCGAGCGTGCCGCTCTCGGCGCCTGCGCCATCGACTGCCGTTGAGCCGCCGCCCGCCACCTCCACCAGCGCAGCGCCGAAGACGACCAAGCGCGCGCCGCTGAAGGGCTCGGCGCCACTCGCGGCTTCGTCCACGCCACTACCGGCTCCGTCGGCGCCCTCCGCTCCGTCGACCGTCGGCGGGGCCGCCGCGGAGACGCCAGGCGCCGCCCCACCCGCGCCGAGCAGCGCCGTCGTGTACCCGGAGCTCAAGCCGCCACCGGAGCTGCCACCTCCCGACTCACCGTTGCCCTGAGCGCTCTCGATGGCTTGGGTAGCGCAGCTACGGCAGCTCGCAGATGGCAAGGTAGCTGTGCTCCGGAAAGTCGTCGATTCGATGTGAGGTGGAAAGACACGAGCGGTCGACCCAGCCCCAGCTCTCGACGCTCGGGTTGAAGGCGAGCGCGCTGCAGCGCAGAGCGCCGTCGGGGTTGTTGCCGCTCCACCCGAAGGAGGCAGAGGAGCCATCGGGCCAGCTCCACGCCGCGCGCTTGTCGAGCAGCTGGCCGTCTTCACATTGTTGGCAGTAGCAGTCGGTGAGCTCGGGATGTTCGGCAGAGCTGCACGTGAGCCCGAGCCAGGCGTCGGCCGTCTCGCTCAGGAAGCTCTCGATGATGAAGGACTGCTCTTCCACCGTGTCCAGCACGAGCAAGTGCGCGGCGAGGCCGCTGCGGCTCTCGAGCTCGGCGCAGGCAGCCGCGGCCTCCACTTGATTCAGCGCCTGGGCGCGGACTTCGACGTAGCAGTGCTCGCCGTAGGTGAGGCCTTCCAACTCTGCGCACGACGGCTCCGTGCCCCCGCCGCCCGCGCCCGACGCTCCGCCCGCGGCGCTGCCTGCTTCGGCCCCGGCGCCTTGTCCGCCGAGCGCTGCCCCGCCCTCCGCTCCTGTTTCGCCCCCGTCGCCAGCCTCCGAGCTCGCGCCGCTGCTGCCACCGCTCAGCTGACCTCCCGCGCCCTTTCCGCCCACGCCGTCCGACGAGAAGGCCGAACCGCTGCAGGCGATAGCGCCGAAGAGCCCGAGCAGGGGGAGCCGCGCGCGAGCCTTGATGACGCACTGCGAGACAGCAAACGCCGCCCCGATCACTGACGAAACTCGCGAGGCCATCTTCTCAGCCAGCAGTTACCCGAGCGGACCGACAGGAGCAAGCGCGCCTCCCAGCGCGGGGACGACGAAGCGGACGTAATCCGGCGTGCCCTCGGCGGGGTTGAGCGAGTGAATCGTCCGTGTTAGCAGCCGCGACATGACGACTGCAGCAGTGGCCGATCTCGACACCAAGACCGTGACGTTCTCGGGCGCCACATACGCCATCCAGGCTTTGGGGGATGACAGCTACACGGTGCTGCTCGCGGGCGTACCGGTCGGGCGCATCGTGCTCTCGTTCGGCGCTGCCAACGGCGTGCCGGAGGGCGACGCCATCAGCGAAGACGACCTCACCGCCGTCGGCGAGGCCTGGTTCGCGGCCATCGGCTGACGCTTCGCGCCCGACCGGCGCGGATCCCCAGCCATGACGAGCCAGAATTTCGCAGAGAAGCCGGCTAAGCTTCGCGCAACCGCACATGTCCAAGCTCTTCTCCCCGCTCAAGCTCAAAGACGTATCGCTTCGAAATCGCATCGTGGTCTCGCCGATGTGCCAGTACTCGGCGGAGGAGGGCGTGCCGAACGAATGGCAGCTCGTGCACTTGGGCGCGCGCGCCGTCGGCGGAGCGGCCCTCGTGTTCGCAGAAGCAACCGGGGTGACGCCGGAAGGTCGCATCACGCCCGGCTGCACTGGGCTGTGGAACGATGAGCAGGCAGCCGCGTGGGCGCCGATCGCGAAGTTCGTGAAGCGCCACGGCGCGGTGCCGGGCATTCAGCTGGGGCACGCCGGGCGCAAGGGCTCCGCGAATCGGCCGTGGGAAGGTGACGATCACATTCCGGCGGGTGACCCGCGCGGCTGGGAGCCGCTCGGGCCTTCGCCCATCGCGTTCGGCGGCGACCTGTCGCGCGTGCCACACGAGATGACGAAGGACGAGATCTTGCAGCTGCAAGGTCACTTCGTCTCGGCAGCCAAGCTCGCCCTCAGCGCGGGCTTCGAGTGGCTGCTGCTGCATTTTGCGCACGGCTACTTGGCGCAGAGCTTCTTCTCTCCCATCGCCAATAAGCGCACCGACGAGTACGGCGGCAGCTTCGACAACCGGGCGCGCCTGCTCATCGACACCCTCAAGGCGGTACGCGCGGTGTGGCCGGAGAAATACCCGCTCAGCATTCGGCTGGGGGTGAGCGATTTCAACGGCGAAGGCCAGCCGTTCGAGGAGTCGATCGAGCTCGTGAAGCGCTTCAAGCAAAATGGGCTCGACTTGATCGACGTGAGCCTCGGCTTCAACTCGCCCGATGTCTCGGGGGTGCCGTGGGGGCCGGCGTTCATGGCGCCTTTCGCCCAGCGCATCAAAGAAGAAGCCGCAATACCCACGGCCGTCGGCTGGTTCATCAACGAGCCGCAACAAGCCGAGGACATCATCGCCAAGGGCCAGGCGGACCTCATCATGCTCGCCCACAAGGAGCTCGACGACCCGCATTTCCCGTACCACGCCGCCAAGGCTCTGGGGGTAGCGGACCCGCAAAACGTCTTGCCGCCTCCTTATGCGCACTGGCTGAAGGGCAGGTAGCCCGAAAGTCAACGGCGACATCTCGAGGGCGACATCTCGAGACGGAAACGCTGGCGGCCGAGCACTGCGTCAGTAGTGGCGGAGGGCCCAGCGGATGCTTCGTAGTCAACGGTCAACCTGGAACTTGCGGCGGCCCCGCCTCGGCGCGCTCGCGGTGTGCCTTGGCGCGGTGGGGCTACCGGCAACCGTGCTCGTTGGGTGCGGAGCCACCGAGCGTCATGGCGCCCAGACCGACAAGAACCCCGATCAGGGTCAGGGGGCGACGGGCGGGACTGATTCGCAGCCGGGGGTGAGCGGCGGCGGCGGCTCCAGCGTGCCCACCAGCGTCAACCTCCACGGCGAGCCGAAGCACTACCGCTTCGTGCGGCTCACCAACTCGCAGTGGGCTGCCAGCGCGCAGCAAGTGCTCGCGCTCGAGCAGCCGCCGCTCGAGCTGGCGGAGGCCTTCGAAAAGCCCATTGTCGGCGTAACCGATTTTTCCAACAACGAGCACTTGCTGGACGTCGATGCGCGCCGCTGGAGTCAGCTTCAGGCCGCCGCCGAGGCGCTGGCGGAGCAGGTGACGTCGTCGGAAGCCGCGCTGGCCGCCGTCTATCCAGGCACCGACGCGAGCGGCTTCATCGAAACGGTCGGGCGACGCGCCTACAGCCGTCCCCTCACCGCCGAGGAGGTCAGCGCTTTGAAGGGCCTGTTCGATTTCGGCGCCACGCTGGCGGGTGAACAGAGCAACTTCGCCAAAGGCGCAGCCCAGGTGATTCGGGGCCTGCTTCAGTCACCCTTGTTCCTTTACCGGAGTGAGCTCGGCGAAACAGGCGCTCCGCTCAGCGGCTACGAAGCTGCCGCGAAGCTCTCGCTCTGGCTGCGCGGAGCGACGCCGAGCGACGCCCTGCTGGACAGAGCGCCGACGCTCACCACCGCTGAAGCCATCGAGGCGGAGGCGAGCCACATGCTCGAAGACGGCGCCGCGCGCGCGGTGATGCGCGAGTTTCACGGCGAGTACCTGCGCCTGTCACGCTACGATCAGGTGATCAAGGCAGGTGTACCGACGTATGAAGAGAGCCTGAACGCCGAGCTGAAGGAGAGCTCCGCCCTGTTTTTCGACCAGCTGTTTCAGCAAGGCGGCGGCTTGCGCGAGATGTTGACGTCGACGCGGGGCTTCATGGGCCCACGTCTCGCCGCGCTCTACGACCTCGACGCGCCGAAAAGCGGCTTCATCGAAGCAGATTTGGGCGAGCGGCGCGCCGGCTATTTCTCCCAAATACCGTATCTCACATTGCATTCTATCAATGAAACGCCCGATTCGATTCACCGCGGGCTGTCCCTCGGTGTCGACGGGCTGTGCCTCCGGCTTCCACCGCCCTTGAGCGACCTCATCCCGCTACCGCCTCTGGAACGGGGCCTGACTAACCGCGATCGAGTGACCGCTGCGACGAGCGCCTGCGGCGGTGAGTGCCACAACGAAATCTCGAACCCGCTCGGCTTCGCCTTCGAGCACTTCGACGGTATGGGCCAGTATCGTGAAACCGAGGGGCCCGATGAGCTGCCGATCGACAGCAGCGGCTCCTTTCGGTTCGACGACGGCCGGCGCGAATTTGCAGACAACGTTGAGCTCATGGAGGCCATCGCCGACAGCCGGCAAGCGCACCTCTGCTACGCCAAGAAAATCTCGAGCTATGCGCTGCAGCGAGACATCGTCGCCGCCGACCTGCCGTGGTTGGACGAGCTGGCAGGGGTGAGCCAGCGCGACGGGTCACTCAAACGCCTCATGCTCGAGCTTGCGCGGAGCGAGGTCTTCCGCACTCACGTCGGAGCACAACCATGACGCCCGCGCCCCCCGCGCCCGTAGCCAACTCCCCAGCACCGCGAGGCCCGGGTCATCGGGGTGCCGTCAATCGGCGCGCGTTCTTGCGGGCCGGCGCCATCGCGATCGGCTTGCCCTTCTTGGAAGGCTTGCCCGAGCGCTCGGCGTGGGCGGCGAGTAGCGCGCCCGTCTTCAGCCTGTTCATCGTGGCTGCGAACGGCGTGGTCCAGCCAAGGTTCTTTCCCGCTGCAACGGGGCCGTTGACCCGCACCTCGCTCGCGGCCCAACCGGACAAGGCGACCAGCGTGCTCGCCCCTCATGCCGAGCAGCTGCTGTTCATCAAGGGTCTCAACTTTGCGGCGGGAGGCCCCACGAGCTGCAGTCACGCGCAGGGCATGTGCCAGGTGCTGACGGCTGCGCTCCCCGCAGGCACCAGCAACCTCGCCTACTCGACCGGGCCCTCGGCGGACGTGGTGATCGGCAGCCTCGTCAACCCGGCCGGAGCGGAGCCGCTCACCCTCTACGCCGGCGCCAAGAGCGGCTACATCAATGAGCGCATCTCGTTCGCAGCCGGTGGGATGGGCCAAGTCCGAGCCGCCGAGTCGAACCCCTACAAGCTCTACGCCGAGCTCGTCGGCCTGACCACGGCGCCCGGCGTGCCGGATCCGCTCGCCGCAGAGCTCGTCGCGCGCCGCAAGAGCGCGAACGACTTCGTGCGTGACCAGCTCCAGAGCTTACTCGCATCGCCCCGTCTCAGCGCCGCCGATCGGCAGCGCTTGCAGCAGCATTTCGACGCCATCCGCGACGGCGAGGTCAAGATGGGCGAGATGGGCGACGCCTGCACTCGAGCCGGCCTGTCGACGTCGAAGCTCGAAGCCCTGCAAGAAGGGCTGGCCTTCACGAGCAACGGCATGATCGAAGACGTGGCCAAGCTCCACCTCGAGCTGGTGGCGCTGGCCTTCGCCTGCAACTTCAACCGCGTGGCCACGTTGCAGCACGGCGACGGGACGGACCAAACGCGCTATCAGGTGCCTTCGAACGCGAATCTGGGCTGGGGATTTCATCACATCAGTCACCGCGTGCAGAGCGATGCGCTGACCGGCAACAACGAGACGGCCGAGGATGCTCACCACGAAATCGACGTCGTTCGCCTGCAGACGCTGCTGTATGGCATCGATCAGTTCAAGGCGCGCGGGCTGCTCGACCACTCCGTCATTCTCTGGACGAACCAAATCGCCGACGGGCCGTCGCATTCGTTCAGAAACGTGCCGCACATCATCGCCGGTAGCGGCGGCGGCTACCTCAAGCAAGGCGCCTACGTCGACGTTGGAAGCACCACCAACAACAAGCTCTTCAACTCCCTGATCAACGCCGCGGTGCGCGACAAACAGCCGTGGACCGAGAACTTCGGCAGCGGCTCGGGCTCGGGCGAGCTCGACGCGATCCTAGCTTGACGTTCAGGCTCGAGAAGCGACGACGGCAGGGGTCGCCGAGCGCCACCCAGCCGTCGTGGTCGCGTGGTGCGGGCGGTAGCGCGCGCAGCGCATCGACGACAAGTGGCGCCGTCAGACGCCTAAACTAGCCGCTGATTGTCCCGCGCGCGTCACTCGGTCGCTTTGTGCCCCGCGCGCTAGCGTATCTTTTCGGACAGCGGCGCCCGCCAACCAGCGGCATAAGGGCAGAACCGTGAAGAAGCTTCCGATGGCGGCCGCACGGCTCGCAAGCGAACTCGACCAGGCCGCGTTCTCGGCGTTCGGTCAGCTAGGCGAGAGCTTGGAGGGCAATGCCGTGAGGTGCCTCGCCTGCGCGCACCGCTGCGTCGTGGCCGACGGCGCGCGAGGAGCGTGTCGCGTACGCCGCAACCGAGGTGGCTCGCTGCTAGTGCCGGCCAATCACATCGCGAGGCGCTACGTGCGGCCCGTCGAAACCAACACCGCTTTCCATGTGGTGCCCGGGGAGCGCGCGCTCACCTTCGGCATGTTCGGCTGCGACTTGCGCTGCCCGTATTGCCACAATCACCGCATCTCCCAGGCCCTGCGCGACGCCGAGCACGAAGAGCACCCGACCCCGATCACGGCGGACGAGCTCGTCGCCGAAGCTCTCGCTGCCGGCTGCTCCGTGCTGTGCGCGGCCTACAACGAGCCCATGGTGAGCGCCGAGTGGACGCGTGAGGTGTTCGCGGCAGCCCGCCGGCGCGGTTTGCTCACCGCGCTCATCACCGACGGACACTCTACGCCCGAGGCAGTCCAGTACATGCGCGACGTCACGGACGTGCTGCGCGTCGACCTCAAGGCCCACGACGAGGCATCGTACCGCAAGCTCGGTGGTCGACTGCAGCCGGTGCCGACACCATCGCGCTCGGGCGCGCGCTCGGTTACTGGGTCGAGGTGGTGACGCTCGTGGTTCCTGGCTTGAACCACGACGAGCGAACGCTCGCGCGCATGGCCGGCATGGTCCGCGACGTTCACGCCACCATCCCCTGGCATCTGAACGCCTTCGTCCCTCGCTACCGCCTGCACGCAGCATCGCCCGCCAGCTCCGGCCTGTTGATGCTGGCGGCCGGCAGCGCCTACGTCGCCGGCTCCCGCTACGTCTACGTGGGAAACGCGTCGCGGGCGGCCGAGCTTGCTCACACGCGCTGCCCCGGTTGCCAGTCCGTCGTGGTACGCCGGCACGACTATTCCACCACCGAAAACGCGCTAGTGCGAGGCGCGTGCCCCCGGTGCGCCACCCCCATCGAAGGGCTGTGGGAGCGGCGCGCCGCGCCATCGTGATGGCTGCTCGCGGGCCTGAGCGTGGTTGGCGTGATACGGAGGCGACGTGGAGCCGCTCCGCCGAGCTTGGATGAAGACGGACCGTCCCGGAGAGTACCTGGCCGTGAGCCGGCCCCTACCGGGAACATCGCTGCTCTCGGGGCGTGACTCCGACCGCTGCTGGACCGAGTACCACCTCGAATACAAGATCTGCATGCTCGGCCGCCAAGGCCGCGGCGTCGGCGTCGACTACCAGTGCCGCCGCGGGTCTTACGCGGCCGGCGCCGGCGAGCTCATGCTCTTCGAGCCGGGTGATCACCACGTGACGAACCGGGTGCAAGGGCGGGCCGCCTTCGACGTCGTGGGCCTCGACCCCGCGACGCTCGAGCGGGCCGCGCGCGAGCTCGAGATGCGCGGCTCACTGCACTTTCGCGATGCCCATTTGCGGCCGTCGCCCCGCCTGGGGCGCGTCATGGAACGGTTGGTCGCGGCAGCGGCGTCGGGCGCGCCGCCGCTGGAGCTCGAGTGCCTTCAGGCGAGGTTCATCGAGCTGCTGCTGCAAGACCACGTCGAAACGCCGGCCGCGCTCCGGCGGCGCGACTGGGTGCCGCACGCCGGCATCCGCGCCGCGCGCGAGTACCTGCGCGGCCACTTCGACGAAGAGCCGCGGCTCGAGGACCTTGCCCGCATCGCGCGCCTGAGCCGCTTTGCCTTCGCGCACGCGTTCAAGCAGCACGTGGGCATGGCCCCGTATGCGTATTTTCAGCTACGGCGCGCGTCCGAGGCTCGCCGCTCGATCGAGAGGGGGCTACCGATTGCGCTCGTGGCCAAGCAGCTGCGCTACGCGGATGTCCCCCTGTTGACGCGCACGCTCAAGAGCTACTTCGGTGCCCCGCCTGCGCGCTGGCGTCGCTGCATCGAAAGCAACGAGCTCACGCCTCCGAGCGGGCAGCCTGCTCTGCATCGTTCTTGAACGATCTTGCTGCCACGTGGACGACCCCGCACGTCCGACGTTGCAAGACCGCCGCTCACGGAGCTAGGTTCTCGGCGAGAGGCGCGGTCATCACGCGCTGTTCGTCAGCAGGCCGCCCGCGCGCTCGGGCGGCCCCGGGGGACGTGACATCGTCGCGCACATCTCGGGGGGGATCTTTTCATCGCGCGTGGCCGGGGCGCTCCGGTCACGTCGCGCAGCCTGCGATTTCCTCGGATGTTCAGGGGACGGGCGGGGTCGCGGGTCTGCGAGCGCGCCGCGCCCACGCCAGCAGCGCCGCTCCGAAGAGCACGCCGGCCCAGGGAGAGCCGAACGGCGAGCTGGGCGTGTGGCTCAGGCGGCAGCCGGATTCAATCGTATCGTCGCAGGGCGGCGCCTCGCCCAGCGGAAAGCGCTCCCAGCAAGCTTCCGGGCTCTCGAGCGCGGCGAGATCCTCGAGCGGCAGCTGATGACCGGCGCCGAAGTCGAGCTCTTCTGCCCACGGAACGACGAAGCTGAAGCCCCCGCTGAGCAGGGCGGCCGAGCGCTCTTCGGCGCATGCCTCCTCGGACTTGCCGTCGCAGCTCAGGGAGGCTGCCTGCGTGCTCGGATAGTAGAGAGCGAAGAGCTCCGCGCCCTCGAGCGGCGCGACGTCCTCGGCGGCGCAGGGCCGCTGCACCGTGAGCTCACCGCCGACGCGGTCGCCGCTCCGAACGTCGGCCCCTCCGTAAACGCTGCCCAGCACCTCATCGACGACGGCGACGAGCCGGCCGCCGTCGACCATTTCCGCGTGCACGCGCAGCAGCGCGCCGCCGCCGTAGAGCGTGTCGCAAACGCATGAGGTAGGCCCGACGCACTCGGGCGAGCCGGTTTGACCGCTGAGGCAACCGCTGATCGACAGAGCCAGGCTGAGAACCGAGGCCGTAACGTGACGGGAATTGGGCATGACCGGTCCACCATGGTCCGGGCGCGGCTGCCTAGCTAGTGCAGTTTAGAACAAAGCACCCTCCATATTGGCCACGTGACGCTATAATCTGCGGCACATGGACTACGAATTGGCCTGCCGGGAGCTAGTTCGCGCGCTGCGCGGCCGGCGCTCGCAGGTGGCCCTACAACGACGTTTGGGGCGCAGCAGCAACGTCCTGCACGCCTGGGAGACAGGAGCGCGCTATCCGAAAGCGACCGATCTGCTGCAGCTGCTGCAGGTCAGCGGACGCTCCCCGACGGAATTGCTCGCGCAGCTCGCGCCGTGTCACGGCACCACAGCGCGCGCGCTCCTCACCTCGTGGCTCAACGCGCTCGTACGCGACAAGCCGCACGTGGAGGTCGCGCGGCGCCTAGGAGTCAATCGCAACACCGTAGCGCGCTGGCTCGCGGGTGAAACGGAGCCGCGCGTGCCACAGCTGCTCGCCATGGTGGAAGCGACGACGCAGCGCGTGCTGGACTTCTTGGCGGAGCTGGCAGACGTGCCGAGCGTCGCGGCGGCGCAGGCGGATTTGCGCCGACAGCGCGACCTCGCTTATAGCCAGCCCTGGGCCCACGCCGTGCTGCGCGCGCTCGAGCTCGAGCACTACCGAGCGCTGCCACGGCACGAGCCAGGCGTCCTCTCGGACAGCTGCGGCATCAGTGGGGAGGAAGAGCGGCGAGCGCTGGACGCGCTACTTCGAGCCGGCCAGATCGCGAAGCGCGGGCAGCGCTTGCGCCCTCGCCGGGTGCTGGCCGTCGACACGCGCGAGAGCCCCGCCGGCAACCTCGCGCTCAAGCGGCATTGGTTCAAAGTGGTGAGTGACCGGCTCGCGCTCTCGGGCGTTCCGGAGGGCGGACTGGCCTCCTACAACCTGTTCGCGATCGCCGAGGCGGATTTGGCGCGCATCCGCGAGGCTCACCTCGACTACTACGAGAGGATTCGCAGCATCGTCGCCGAGTCGCGGAATCCGACGCGCGTGGTGCTCACCACGATCGGTCTTTTGCCCCTCGGCCCGTGAGCGCGCTGCGCTGAGCGGGACATTTCTGGTCTGCTTCGCTCGAATCGGCCCGTCGGTTTCTGTCGTCGTTGGAAGCTAACCGCGAAGACTTCGATTCAGCATTCCGTCTGACGGTCGGCTTGGACTATCACGAACGGTCCAAACGACGACCTCATGCGGCACCGATGCAGCCACTGCTTCAGCGAGTTCGACGATGACGCTCCGTCATCGAACCCGCTACCGCGTGTGTTTTGCGTCTTCTGCGGCGAGCCAATCGCAGAGCCTGTCGGAAGCGATGGCGCCATGCCGTTCAGCGCCGACCACGCTCGAGAAGAGGCGTTCGCGCTGGGCGTGATCGGCGCCGGCGCTTCGGCGTTCCCCGACACCTTGCGGCAGTTTCGTGCGCATGGCGCGCCCCGAGGCACGGACTCTCTTTCGCCCGTGCACACGGAGTCGGAAGAGACACCCCGGGAGCCGGTCGCGTCGCCGTGGCGGCCGAGCCGGTTCTGGACCTCGCTCGCGGTCGGCTTCGGCGTCGGCGCCTGCGCGGCCCTGCTGCTCGAAAAGAGCGGAGACGCTCCCCCACCCCCCGCGGTCCACTCGACCCCGGCCGCAGCGCTTCGTTCCGCCGCGCCGCCAGCGTCCGCCTTACCGGGGTGCGCGGCGACACCCGCTCCCGCTGTTTCGCCCCCTCCGGTCACAGCGGAGACCGCGGAGACCAAAGCGGTGGTCACGCCGGTGCTCGAGAGGCGGTTCTGGCTGGCACAAGCTCGTAGCGCTCAACACAACTACCGCTTGTCGGATGCGGAGCGCTTCTACCGGCGCGCGTTGGCCCAGGCTCCACGTGACAGCGAAGCGCTGTCCGGCTTGGGCGAGCTCGAGCTCCTGCGCGGCGAGCCTACTGCGGCTAGCGCCCGCTTCCGGGAGGCCCTCGAGGCGAACTCGGACTACGTCCCCGCGCGCGTCGCTCTCGCCGACTTGAGTTGGCAAGCGGGACGAGCGGAAGCAGCGCGCGAAGCCTACCGGCAACTCGTCGAGCAATACTCGGCGGACTTGCTGCCGGCGCACGTGAGCCAGCGGCTCGAGGCTGGCGCCTGCGTCCCGCAATGCGCGGAAGCTCTGCTCGCGGCGCCCGAGCCCGCGCTCGAAGCGCGCCACTGAGGGCCCGACTCGCGCGGAGTCGGCCGCGCCGTGGCGGCCCGCTGCGCTATTTGCCGCGCAGGCGCTGGACCAGCGTCCACAGCCCCAGCACGATCGCGCCGGTCAGGATGCCGGCCACGAAATTCACGACGGTGGGAAGCAGCGCGCCCGCCGCGCCGAGCGGCTCCGACCAGTGGTGGACGACGTCGTGAAACCCCGGGACGGCGTGGGTGACGATGCCTCCGCCCACCAAGAACATCGCGATGGTGCCAGCGACGCCGAGGCCCTTCATCAACCACGGCGCAGCCCTGAGGATGCCGGCCCCGAGCGAGCGGTAGATGGCGGAGCCGCGCTGGGTCAAATAGCGGCCAGCGTCGTCCAACTTCACGATGCCTGCCACGAGGCCGTAGACGCCGACGGTCATGAGCGCGGAGAGCGCTACGAGCACCGTGAGCTGCGTCATGAACGGCGCCGTCGCCACCGTGCCCAGCGCGATCACGACGATCTCTGCCGAGAGCACGAAGTCCGTGCGCACGGCGCCCTTGATCTTGTCGCGCTCGAACGCGACCAAATCGAGCTGCTGATCCGCGAGCGCCTCCACGTGACGCGCGCGCGCGCTCTCGTCTTCGGGCTTGTGAAAGAGCTTGTGCGTCACCTTCTCGAAGCCTTCGAAGCACAGGAAGGCTCCGCCCACGAGCAGCAGCGGCGTGATCAGCCATGGCGCGACGGCGCTGATCCCGAGCGCGGCGGGCACCAAGATGGCTTTGTTGACGAGCGAGCCCTTCGCCACCGCCCAAACCACCGGCAGCTCCCGATCGGCGGTGACGCCCGCGACCTGCTGCGCGTTCAGCGCGAGATCGTCACCGAGCACCCCCGCCGTCTTCTTCGTCGCAACCTTGGTGAGGACCGCCACGTCGTCCAAGACGGAGGCGATGTCGTCGAGGAGGGTGAGCAGGCTGGCGGAGGGCATGGACCGCCAGCGTTTCTAGTATGGTTTCGCGGGGGCCGGACCCAGGCCGTACCGATGGTTCCATCGGTTAGACCGATATATGGGGCGCTGGCGCTCGAATCGGCATGCCCGACCGGCTGCCCGCTCTTCTGACGCGAAGCTGAAACGCTGCGACTTCGCCCGCGCGCCTTCGTTAGCGGAGGGAGCGCATCGTGGTTAACCCTCTGACGAGCCACGACGCTGCTCGCGAAGAAAGGCAGCGGCATGAAGCATTGGATTTGGATACTCGGCTCGATCGCGTCGTTGAATGGTTGTGCCAATGACGACAGTGAAGACCTCGAAAACGGCGTAGGCGAGCTCTCTCAGGCCCTCACCTCCGCCGAGGTGCTCGGCTTCGAGGACCTTTCGCACTGGAGCGTCTCGAGCGGCACGAAGCAGCACGTCACCCCCGCGACCGAGGGCTCGAAGGCGCTCGGTGTTTCGGGCTTCTACTACACGAGCCTCACCTCCTCGGTCGTGCACCAGCTGAGCGGAGTGTCGTCGGAGCTGTCGCTCGACGTGAAGCTGCCCTCCGCCGCGAGCTGGGGTGACGTGCGGATCGTGCTGCGGGCTCCCTCCAAGGGCCTTTGGTACGGCGATCTCGGCGCCCAGGGGCTGAGCGCCCTCGTCAGCGGCCGCTACGAGGCGCTCAAGTTCACGATTCCGCCGGCGATCCGCGCCGCGCTCGAGGCGGGCCCCAGCGACCTGCGCATCGAAATCGCCGTGAACACCCCTGGTTTCAGCGCGCCGGTCGCCTTCGACAACCTGCGCTTCACGGGCGCCCCCTCCTCCCAGCGCTCGCGCGTCGAGATCCGCGCGCCGCTCGTCGACGACATCGCCTTCCTCAGCGTCAACGGCGTGATGCACCGCGTGGGCTACTGGGGACAGAGCGACGGCGGCGCCTGGCGCGACATCTCCTCGTGGTTCGCTGGCGGCAAGAACCAAGTGCGTTTGTTCGCCATGAATGGCGGCGGCCCGCAGGGCTTAGAGCTCGAGCTCAGGCTCGACGGCTCCGTCGTGTACCGCGTCGACTGCGCCACCGACGGCTGCGAAGCGCGACCGGACGGCGGCATCTTCGTCGATCAGCTCCTCGACTTGCCCGCGCTCAGCCTGCCGCCTGCGCAAACCGTCACGGTGACGAGCCCCACCGCCGGCAAGCTCTACCTCGACGACGACTACACGGGACTCTCGACGCCGGCCACGCTCACGCTGCCGGCCGGTAGCTACCGGCTGGGGCTAGGCGTCAGCAACGACACCCCCGGCGCGTACACTGGCGCCTTCTACGAGCAGAGCGTGGTGGTGGCCGGTCAAAACGTAGCCGTGACGCTCGGCGACCAACCCGCGCTGGGCGTGCGCAACACGACGCGCGTCGCTATTTTGCCGATCCGTCGCGCGCGCGCGCTCGACTCCGGTGGCCTGGCCATCCTGCAAGACGCCGACGTCTCGCGCTTCGCCAGTCAATTCGCCGTGACTCGCGACGCGTGGCTCGAGCCGTTCTCGTACCGCCTCGCCACTTGGGACATCACGCTGCTGCCGGTCGAAGAGCAGCTCGAGATGGTCGGGCAAACGTTCCATTCTTTCCCGGATCATGCTTGCGAGATCTTGAGCCAGCCCAAGTATCGCAGCCTGCTCTCGCAGTACGACGTCGTCATGACGCAGTTCTCGAATTACGATGAGCAGCGCGGCGTCGAGATTGGTCGCGCCGATGCGGGCATGGGCGGGCGCTGCGGCCAAATCCAATCGCACGTCGGCAGGCACCTCGGAGCGAGCGCGCCCAGCCCGGTGATTTTGCACGAGATGCTGCACTCGCACGAAGCGCACCACGACTCCGTCATGCATCGCTATGGTGGCGTAGACGGCCTGCACGGCGCCGAGGAGCACGGCTTCCCGGAGCACGCGAGTAACGGTGAGCTGCACTGGGTGAAGTGGTATCGCCATTTCACGCGCGGCCAGGTGCCGGAGCGGACGGACGTGCAGAGCGGCGTCACGCTCCCTGCGATCGTGAACGACCCTGACTATTACGTGGGTCCGTTCGCCCACTTCCGGCACGGCAGCTGGCTCAGCCTCTAGCGAAAAAGATCCGAAGGTCCGCCGACGGCGCGGCTCTAACCCAGGGCGCGGACCCACATGAAGGGTCCGCGCCGAATCGGAGAGGTAGATGCGATACAATCTCATGACGCGGATTGATTTCCGTGCGGCGCGAGCGACGGCGGCGGCGCTTGCCATGCTCTGGCTGCCGGCCTGCGGCTACTTGGGTGAGCCCGAAGGCGCGCAGGGAGGCTCGCCGGGAGAGCCCGAGAGCTTCGGGGCGTCCCAGGCGGCGCTCTCGCCGGCGGAGCAGGCTTGCTACAGCGACCCGCGAGTCACCTCGGGGCTGGTGCCTTGGTCGGTTTGCGCGGGGGCCGCGCTGTTCTTCAACGAAACCTTCGGCGGCAACGGTCGCACCTGCGGCTCCTGCCATCCGGTAGCCAACAACTTCACCATCGACAAACCGTTCCTCGACACGTTGCCCGCGACCGATCCGTTGTTCATCGCGGAAAACCGCGACGACGCGTTCGACCTCGACGCGCTCGAGGGGCCGGATCTGAGGGGGCGCACGCTGATCCGCGAGAACCTGGATGGTCTCGAAGATGCGGAGAACAAGTTCGTGCTGCGTTCGGTTCAGCACATCTTCAGCTTATCGACGACGCTGGAGCGGGATCCGAGCGATGGCACTTCGGCGAGCTTCGTCGAGCGCACGGGCTGGTCGGGCGACGGCTCCGACGACGGCTCGCTCGCCGCCTTCGCCGACGGCGCCATCCGCCAGCACCTCACCAAGAGCCTCGCGCGCGGGCCGGGCGACTTCCGGCTCACCACCCCTCTCGAGCGCGCGAATTTGCTAGCGTACCAGCTCTCCGTCGGGCGCACGAGCGAGCTCGATCTCGGCCACGTGACGTTCAACGATCCCTTCGCGGATCCGGGCGTCGACGTCTTCACCGACCCGCTGCGTGGACGCTGCAACGAGTGCCACCGCAACGCCGGTGGCGAGTCGGCCAGCGGCAAGAACACCAACTTCAAGAACGGCATCGAGATCTTCTCGGACGACACCCTGAACCGGCCCACCTTCGCCGGCGTCGCGCTGCGCGATGGCGGCTTCGGCGGGCAAAGCCTGCCGCTGCCGAACGCGGCGGTCTTGGACTCCTCACCCGAGCTCAACGGCTTCGGCGACGAGTCGTTCAACACCCCGTCGCTGATCGAGGTAGCGGACACGGGGCCGTTCTTCCACCACAACAGCTCGGGCGATCAGGACAACCCCGCCGCTGGTCTGCCGGCAGCGATCGGCTTCTATCGAGACGTGGCGTTCACCAACTCGTTCGCGGCGCAGGCGCTGCGCAATCAGTTTGGCGGGACCGACATCTCGCTAGTCGGAAACGACTTCGTCAACCTGCAGTCGTTCCTGCGCGCCATCAACGTCGCGTTCAACTTCGCGCTCGCTCGCCAGCGCATCGACGCGGCCCTGCTCTTGAACCAGCAGTTCTGGAGCTACCGCCAGGACATCCAGCTCGGCTTGCTGCGGCTGGCGCGCGTCGAGCTCGAGGATGCGGTCGCCGTGTGCACGACGACAGACGGACCGCCTCTCTTTCCACAAGTGCAGGCCGACCTGAATGCGCTGGTCGCGCTGCTTCAAAGCACGGAGCTCATGACGAGCCCTAGCGCGCGCCTCACCGCCACTAGCAGCGCCGCGCTCGACATCGACGATCTGTACGCGGCCATCGGGACCAACATCGAGCTCGCGATGGGGCCGGGAAATCTCATGTTCTGACGTCACACGGGCCCGGGCTCGGTCGCAAGACAGGCCGAGCCCGGCATTTGCTCGAGGCGGGGTCGCGCTTCCGTAAGCCGATCTCACCTCTCTTCAGTGCCGTAGGGCTCAGGCCCCCGCCCCGCGCCGCCCGTGCCAAAATGGCTCACAAATCGCGCTAAATCGCGAGGTGGGGAGGTCGGGCCGGTGGTCAGCCGCGACCCAGCAGCCTTGTCCAGCGCAGGGCTGACGCAAGAAAACGAGATCACGAATTGACGAGCGGGTACCGAGCATTTTAGGGAATAACGGTATGTCCAAGAAGTTGGCTGGTTGGGTCGCCCTTTCTTTGTCTGCAGCTTCGGTGCCGTCCGCAGCGCTCGCGCAAGAAGCCACGGGAGCGGCCGCTTCGGTCTCACTCTCGACGGATCAGGCGCCGCAGGCCGACGCCAGCGCGAGCAGCGCTGCCGGCGACGTCGAAGCTCCTTACGAGCCCTATGAGCCGGGCTACCCGCCCGAGCACCACTTGCTCGAGCTGGGCGTGTTCGGTGGCGTGCTGATCCCGAGCAAGTCGCACAATCTCCGTGATGAGGACTACGCGCGGCAACGGCAGTACCGCGTCGGACCCGAGCTCGGCGGTCGTCTCGGCTATTACCCGCTCTCGTTCCTCGGTATCGAGGGCGAGGCGATGGGCGCGTCGTCCAAGGTGCGGGGGGACGAGAAGCGGGCCATGCTCTGGGCCGGTCGCGGCCACTTGGTGCTGCAAGCGCCGCTACGCTACGTGGTTCCGTTCATGCTCGGTGGTGCCGGCAAGCTCGGCGCGGTGGGCCAGAGCATGGGTAGTGACGGCGACATTGCCTGGCACTTCGGTCTCGGCGCCAAGATCCCGCTCACCCACGCCATCTCGCTGCGTATCGACGGGCGTGACAACCTGACGGCCAAGACCGCCAGCGACACGCAGACGCAGACGTTCGAGGTGATGCTCGGCTTGAGCGCCGTCATCGGCCGCACGCGCAAAGATCCGCCGCCTCCGCCCGCAGATACCGATCGCGACGGTGTGCTCGATCGCGACGACAGGTGTCCGAACGAGCACGGGGTCGCGCCGAGCGGCTGCCCCGCCGACACGGACCAAGACGGCGTGCTCGATCGTGACGACTACTGCCCGAGGGAGGCTGGCCCCGCGCCGAAGGGCTGCCCGATCATCGACACCGATCCCGACAAGGACGGAGTGCCCCTGCCTTGTGACCTTTGCCCCGACGAGGTCGGCGTCAAGCCGGACGGCTGCCCCATCCGCGACACCGACGGCGACGGCATCTTCGACGACAAGGACAAGTGCATCAACGAGCCCGAGACCAAGAACGGCTTCGAAGACGCCGACGGCTGCCCGGACACCCTCCCGGAGAAGATCAAGAAGTTCACCGGCGTGGTGGAGGGCATCTACTTCGATCAGGGCAAGGCCACGATTCGCAAGCAGTCGACGGCCGTGCTCGACGGTGCCGTCAAGGTGCTGAAGGAGTTCCCCAGCATCAGCATGGAGATTTCCGGGCACACCTCGAGCGAAGGCGACAAGGCGTTCAACGACAAGCTGTCGCAAGAGCGCGCTGACTCCGTCAAGCAGTGGCTCGTCGATAAGGGCATCCCCAGCGAACGCATCAAGACGCGCGGCGTGGGGCCCGATGAGCCTATCGCCGACAACAAGACGGCGGCCGGCCGCGCCAAGAACCGCCGCATCGAGTTCAAGGTTCTGCAGTAGCGCCAAGCGCCCGCGCGCGGAGCCAGTCGAGGCTCCGCGCCCGGCGCGGTCGCGACCCCGCGGGGTGTGGGTGTTGGGGGCCCGCGAAGGCATTCGCGCGCCCTGACGGCTACGACGCGATGCGACACCGAGGCGCCAAGCCACGCGGCGGCCGCGCTGCGCTGCCCCGTCAGCGGAAAATCTGGAAGTGGCCGAGCAGGTACCAGAGCACGACAAACACCAAAATCGTGCTCAAACATCCGCCGCCGAGTTTCTTGGCACCCCAACCGGCAGCAAGCCCGCGAAGCAATTTGCTCATGCCGCCCGCCTAAGCACCCGCCGTGCCATCGCCTCGGGTGGCGAAGGCGCTTGGCGCGAAGTCAGCTGCGCTGCTTCACGCTGAGGAGATGGCGGTGCTCGTCTTGGAGCGCCACGTAATCTTGCTGGCTGAGGCCGAGCGCGGTGGTGAGCTGCCGCAGCATGTTCGTTTCCGCGACCGTGAGCGACGCGTCGGCGGCCGCGAGATCGACGAGGGCCCGCAGCACTTCGAGGCGCAGCTCGCGATCCCCGAGCTCCACCAAGGCCCGTGCGAAACGCGGCATCTGCACGGTGGACATCTCCACCACGTGCTCACGCAGCACCTTGCAGATGGCTTCCACGCCGGTCGCGGTCATGCCGTGGACTCGCCCGAGCTCCAAGCGGACGCGCGCCTCCTCCTCCGCCGAGTAGTGACGGTCGGCATAGGCGACGGCACCGAGGAGCCCCACCATGCTGGTGACGACCGCTACCGTCTCCGCGTCGGCCTCGGGCAGCTCCTGCTGCACGGCTGCCTGCAGGGCACCGCCCGCCGACAATGCCTCCGCCGGGCGCTCACTTCGTAGCCAACGACCGAACATCACTCCGTTATAGCGTGCGACCCGCAGGCGTCATCCCCCCCAGCCTGGATCGTGGCTCTCCTCCTCGATAGGGGCGTTCCCGCCTTGATTTTCGTGCCCCCACCGTCAGTTTGAGCAGCCTCACGACACTAACAGGGGTGAAGGTCGGTTTGCGAGGGAACCAGGCACGGCGGCGAGCGGCAGCGCGTCCCCTGGGGCTCCTGCTGGGGCTGGCGCTGACCCTCGGCTGCGGTCGCGTCAGCAATCCGGACGGCACGGGCACAATCGGAGGCAATGGCGGCGGAGGCAATAGCGGCAGCAGCGGCAGTGGCAACGGGAGCGGCTCGACGTCGACCGCGGGCAGGCCGGGCTGCGACCCGCGCTTGTACACCGATAATCCGCCGGTGGCCGCGCCCCTCGCGCTCCTCAACGACCGACAAATGTCCCACGTGGCAGCCGTCTTCGACGAGGTCAGCTTCGGGGTGTCGCCATGGTCAGCCTTCTACCGCGCGGCGCCGCTCGCTTCGCCGCAGTTGGTCGAACGACAGCTCGAGCTCGCGACGCGCATCGCGCGAAGGCTGCTCGCAGACCCCGCGCATTTCGAAAGAGTCATCGGCTGTGACCTCGAGGCACGCGGAGCCGAAGCGTGCCTCCCCGACCTGATCGACTTCGTGCTGGTTCGCCTGTTCCGGGGGCTTGCCCCCGACTCCACCGCCTCCGAGCTCGAAGGCGTTTACGAGCGAGGCGTGGAGCACGGCGGCGACGAGACCAGTGGCCTGCGCGCCGTGCTCGAGGTCGCTCTGCAAGCGCCCGAGCTCATGTATCGAGTCGAGCTGGGGCAGCCGTCGGATGAACGCGACGGCTGGCTCGAGCCAACGCCGCGCGAGATGGCCTCGCGCCTGTCGCTGCTGTTTTGGGACCGCGGCCCTGACGACGAGCTCCTGCGCGCCGCCGACGCCGGCGAGCTCGATCGGCCCGAGCAGCTCGCCGCGCAAGCCCGGCGTCTCCTTCGAGATCCGCGCGCGCGTGACGTCGTGCGTCGCTTCTATGAAGAGCGGCTGGCCATCGGCTTCAACGACGTGGTCGACCTGAGAGCGCCCGAGCTCACGCCCGATATCTTCGCCGCCATGCGCCAAGAGCTGGGCTTGTTCGTCGAGGACGCGACGTTTGGGGGCGCGGGGGGATTCGAGGCGCTGTTTGCCCCGACCACCTGGGTCAACGCGCCGCTCGCTCGCTTCTACGGCTTGCCCGCGGTGAGCGGCCCCGCCTTCGAGCGCGTGAATCTCGACGGCGCGCGCCACGCGGGTATCTTGACCCAAGGCGGGTGGCTCGCGAGCATCGGCGCGGGTTACACGAGCCCGACGCGGCGAGGCCTGCGCATCTCGAACGCCTTCTTGTGCCGCGAGGTTCCTCCCGAGCCCGAGGGGTTGACCGTGATCGAAGTGAATCCGGAGCCGACGAGGACGACCCGTGAACGCCTCGCGGCGCACGTCACGGACCCCGTTTGCCACGCCTGTCATCAGATGATGGACCCGTACGGTCTGGCGCAGGAGCACTTCGACAGCGTCGGTCGCTGGCGCGAGACCGAAGACGGCTACCCCATCGACACGGCCGTGCAGCTGCCCGACGGCAAGACCATCGACGGCTCCGCCGAGCTGGCGCAGTGGCTGCTCGATCAGCCGCAGACGCGCGAGTGCTTCGTGCAAAACTGGCGCACATTCGCCTTTGGCCCCGAGCGCGTGGGCGCCAAAGACTGCGAGGAGCGGGAGCTGCTCCAGACCTTCCTCGAGGCGGACGAAGACGTGGTGGAGCTGCTCGTCGGCCTCACGCAGACCAAAAGTTTCCGTTACCTGGGGACGGAACGATGAGAGCGCTTCGATTGTCACGCCGGACGCTGCTGCGCGGAGCGGGCAGCGTCGCGATCGCGCTGCCATGGCTCGAAGCCATGTCGCCGCTCAAGGAGTCGCTGGCCGCGGCCGCGCCCGCCCAGCGCTTCGTCGCCGTCTTCACACCGGGCGGCACGGTGCTCGACGCTTTCAAGCCGAGCCCAGGCCCGGCGCTCGCTTTGACCTCACCCATCTTGGCGCCGCTCAGCCAGCACCGCGAGCGGTTGATCGTTCTGCAAGGCCTGGGCATGAAGTGCGCTGCGAACGACGCCCGCGAGCGCGGCTTGCTCGCGTGGCTCACCGGTGCGTCCTTCGACAGCGCCAACGGCGACGCGCTCAACCCGTCGCTGGATGTCGCCTTGGCAGCGCGCTTCGGGGGCACGCCGCTGTATCAGGCGGTGCGCTGGGGTACGGGCGCCACCAGCGCGACGCAGCCCGAGCACGGCACGGTGGCGAGCTATCGCCTCGCGTCTGGGACACTCATGCCGGTCGCGCCGAGCTTGGATCCCGTAGCGACCTGGCGCAGCCTGTTTGGCGCCGAGAGCGTCGATGGGTCGCCCGACTTTCGGAGGTCGGTCCTCGATAGCGTGCTGACGCGCTACCACAACCTCTCGCAGCGGCTGGGCAGCGCGGATCGCATGCGGCTCGAAGCGCACGTGGACACGCTGCGTGCGCTCGAGATGCGCGTCGGTGCGACCTGCCAAAGGCCGCTACAGCCCACGCTCGGCCGCTATGACCCGAGCGCCGGCCGCGAGCCGAGCCCGACGACGGACGCTGCCATCCCCGAGATCAGCAGCGTCATGATCGACCTGATGGTCGTGGCCCTTGCCTGCGACATCAAGCGCGTCGCCACCCTGCAGTGGGCAGACGCGTCCGCAAGCTACACCTTGCCTTGGCTCGATCTCAGCAGCGATGAAACGCATGCCGCGTACGGCGGCGAAGGCGGCACCTATCGCCCCGAAGACCTGACCAAGATCTTCAACTGGTACTCCACGATGCACGCGCACCTGCTCGATCGTCTGGCAAGCGTCGACATGGGCGGGCGCAGCTTGCTCGACGAAAGCGTGGTGTTCTTCGGCAGCAACGTTCAATCAACCGCCACCTACAGCGTCGACGACATGCCGTTCCTGCTCGCGGGGGGCGGCGGCGGCCTGCGCGGCAATCGTCTCCTCTCGTTCGGCGACAGGCCGCACAACGACTTACTGGCGGCCATCTCCTATCTCTTCGACGCCCCGACGGAGCGCTACGGCGATGCAGCGTTCAACACCAGCCCGTTGGAAGAGCTAACCTAAGCGGCGCAGGTTTCATAAATCTGACGGTGTCGCCCCCATGAACGCGCATGGCCTCGGTCTTGCTCGTCCCCATTGCGTGCCATCACTGCGGTATTTGGCTCGCACCGCCGCCTCTGGAGCTTTCGGCGGCGTGTGTGTCGTGCCAGGGTGCGGCGGAGGTGGTGCCCGGGGAGTGTTATCGGCCCGACGATATTCCGCTGTTCGAGAAGATTCAGCGAGCCGTGCGGGGCGCTCAGCTCTCGGAGCCATCGACGTACCGGATCTGGGTGTTGCTGAGCAACGCTTCCGAGCGCTGGCATAGGCCGCAGGACCTGCTGGGTCCTGTCGTCGCGGCCATTCCGGCGCTGCGAGCCATCCAGGAAGACCTCGGCGCGGAGCGAGCGCAGCTGGCGCACATGGTGGGGATGAGCCTCGCCGTCATCACGGCGCAGCTGCGCGCCTTCGACGCCCGGCGACGCTCGTCCGGCGTCCTGCGCGCCGTGCTGGAGCGACCGCTGGACTAACGGGCCCGCGAATGGCCAAGTCAGTCGCGGGCCTGAAGCGCTAGAGCTTTTCGAGCCAGCGCCTGGCTTCTTCGGGGTCCGCAAAGCCTTGAGCGGCGAGGCCCTTTTCGGCGTGCGCTTCGATCCAGCGGCGCATGTTCATCTGTCCGAGCACCTTTTCGGGAAATACCACGGCCCAGTATTTCCAGCCGGCTCGGATCGCGCGCGGCGTCCAGTGCTTCTTCGACCATTCCTCGTCGGCCGCGGTGATCGGACCATTCATTCGATCGTCCGACAGCCACTTGGACACGCCACGCGACTTGATCTCGCGCAAACCCGCGTCCAGCAGCTGGCGGAACTCTTCGCCACGGAGGAAGCCGCGAAGTTGATGATGCAAGATCCTCGTGCGGCGATGGAAGTACAGCGTCGCCGTTTCACTCTCGTAGCAAACATCGACGTCACCCTTCACCGCGGGCAGCAAGCTCAGCTTCGTATCGCGCATTTTCTCCACATGGCTCCGCCGTCTACACGCGGCCAATTCCGGACCACTCATAAGTGGTCGCCCGTGAGAATTCGTCGCGCGCCCATGTGGGCAAGCGTGCGCTCAGCGCCGGTGGCGGCGGCTCACTGCCACAGGCAGTAACCGATGGGAGACTTGGGCGGGGTGTAGCAGCTCATGCCGTCCGGGCAGGCAAAGGCACGGTTCTCGTTTTGGCACACCAGCATGCAGTGGCCGGACGAGCTGAACGCAACGCAGCTCGCCTTCGCTTCGGCTCCGGAGGGCGCGCTGGAGCAATCAGCGCTCTCCGTGCAGCGGTTGGCGCACGCCCAGCCGGCGGCGACGTTCGGCGTCGGGCTGCTGACCCCGAAGCAGGGAACCGTCCCGAGATGGCAGTCTTTGGAGTCACCGTGACACTCGAGCGCGTAGATCGAGCGCCCGTCGACGGCCGGCGGCGGCCCACCACCGGCGCCTGCGCTGGCTTGACCGGCGGAGCCGGCCGCGTTCGTCGAGCCTCCACCGGACGATTTGCCCCCCGCTGCGGACGCGCCGGCGAGCGCCGCCTCACCGGCGCTGCCGCTCGCTTTCGAGCCAGCGCCTCCCGCGTTCGAGGGCGCTCCGGCCGCTCCTCCCGATGCCGATGCCGAGGCCGAGCCGGCGGTAGAGCTCGTGTGAGCGTCGCCGTCAGAGCCGCAGCCGGCGCAGACGAAGTACAGCGCGCACAACCCCGCAAGGGGCTTCAGCCCGTTCGCCATCGCCATGAGATACGCGCTCGCGGCGGACTCTGCAACCAGCGAGCTACGAAATATCGAGTTTGAAAAAAGCGCGCGAGGGCTCAGAAAACCGCGCCACTGCGACCATGCGCGCCTGCCGGTCGAGCGCGGGCTCGACGACGACAGCCTCGGATCTTTTTCCGAAGGCGCTCAGAAATCGGCGACCCCGCCTCCATCACCCCACGTGCAGCAGAAATCTGAGTCACGCTCGGCTCTTCGCTCGATCGCCGTCGGTCTCGGCGCCTTGCTCGCGCTCGCCGCGTGCTCAGGCGACAAAGATCCCACTGAGGTGAACGCAGGCAAGGGCGGCAAACCGGGGCTCGATCTCGACCTCGGCGCGGCCAAAGGCGGCACGAGCTCCGGCTCGGGGTCGAGCATCAGCGCCAATGGCTGCGAAGTGACGACCGACGACGCCATCTGCGCGGCGCAGGCCTACGAGGGCGAGGCCATTCCGCTCGATATCTACATCATGTTCGATCAGTCGGGCTCGATGTTGAACGACGTGGGCGGCGTCACCCGCCTCGACGCGATCGAGCGAGCGACGACCACGTTCTTGCGCGACCAGGCCAGCGCGCGGATCCGCGTTGGCGTCGGCTACTTCGGCTTCCAGCCCATCGGGAAAACGTCCTGCTCGCCCGACGACTACGCGAGCCCCAGCGTGCCCGTGACGCTCGATCACGAGGAGGTGCTGCGCTCACTCGCCGAGCGTGAGCCCATCGGCGAGACGCCGACGGGCGCCGCCATTCGCGGCGCGTGCGGCTACGCCAAGGACTGGAAGACGGCCAACGCGGGCCACTCGGTGGTGCTGCTGCTGCTCACGGACGGTGAGCCGAAGGCACCGATGAGCTGCTCCGCCGGCGACTGCTGTCCCACGCTCGACGACGCGGTACAGGCGGCCGCCGACTGTCGGAGCGGCGAGCCAGGCATTCAAACCTACGTGCTCGGCGTCGGGCCGTTCCTCGACAACTTGCAGAAAATCGCGCAAGCGGGCGGGACGGACAAGGCCTACCTGATCGGGGATCGGGACGTCGAGCAGCAGGTGCTGCAGGCGCTCAACTCGATCCGCGGCGCGGCGAGCATCCCGTGTGAGCTCAAGCTGCCCGAGCCCAGCGGCGGCACGGCGCTCGACTACGGGCTCGTGAACGTCGCCTATCAAGACTCGAGCTGCTCGCTCTCTACGATCTACAACGTGCCGAGCGACACTGGCTGCGACCCCGAGGCGGGCGGCTGGTACTACGACGATCCGGCCGCGCCCACCTCGGTGAAGCTGTGCGGAGCGAGCTGCGATCGCGTCTCGGCTCCCGGCGGGCGCTTGGCGTTTACGGTGGGTTGCGAAACCGAAGTGTTGGTGAAGTGAGCAGGGCTCTCACGGGTCCTCGTAAGAAAGGTCAAGACATGCGGCATTCTCGTCATTCCACGCTCGCGGCGTTCGCGCTCTCGCTCAGCCTCGTCGGCGCCTCCGCTTGCGGAAGCACCGGAGACGGCGGTGATAGCGGCTCACCTTCGAAGAACGGCGGCTCCCGTGGGGGTAAGGATCTCGCCGACGGCAGCGTCTGCGGCGACGCGGCCGATTGCGCGAGCGGCTTGTGTCGTAGCGACCGCTGCACGAGCGGGCCGAACAGCATCGCGACCAGCCCCGGCCCCCATTTCGGCGGCGGCGGGCCGAGCTCACGCCCTCTCACCACCGGCTGCGGCCCTGCGACGGCGACGCAGTGCGGCGGCACGTGCGAGATGTCTGGCGGCGAGCCAGTCACGGTGCTCGCGCCCCCGGCCACCATTTGCTACGCAGGCGAGGGCGACCTCACCCCCGACGATCCGAGCGGCGTGATCGAGCAGGTGATCGAGACCATCGGCGGCAAGACCTACTTGCACCTGCGCGTCACGTTCGACCCGCGCTTCGTCGACAACACTTACGGCGTCAACGCCTCCGCTGGCTGGCTGAACCGGACGATGGCGGGTCCGATGGGCATGAAAGACGGCCCCATGGGCATGAAAGCCGGCCCCATGGGCGGCAAGGCGAAGGGCCCGCACACCTTCGATGACTTGCTCGGCAGCGATCACGTCGAGCTAGTGCTCGTCGACAGCAAGGGCAACACCGTCCTCGACTTCAAGGTCGACTATGTCTCCGAGAATCCGGACGCACCTTGCGGCTACGGCACGCTCGGCGTCACGGGCGGAGAAGGCAAAATGATCACGGGCGATGCGTCGGCGATCGTGGGCGTTGCGACGTCGATCGACCGCAACCTGAACGGCTGCGGCTACTGCCTGACCAGCGATTCGCCGCTGACCGACGAAAACTTCGCCGCCGACCCGAGCGCCCCCAACTGGGACTATCGGGTGGTCTACGAGGTATGGATCGACTTTTCGGTCTTCAAAAGTCAGGGCTTCGGCGGCGCCTACATTCCGTCGGTGCACGCCTCCCCCTCGATGGCCGGCACCAACACCATCGACGTCGAACCCGACCCCTGTCCGCCCGATTGGGACACGCCGTACTGCCCGCCGAGCGTGATCGAGGAAGGCGGCAACTGCTTCGACACCCCGCCCGGCGACGGAACGTGCCCGGAAGGCACCGTGCCGGACATCAAGAACGAAGGTCAGAGCTGCGTGCCCGCCAGCTACTGAGTCGCAAAGCGCCCTTCACCGTTCGTACCAGCCATGAGCCCCATCCGCTCCGTTCGCGTGCTCAGCGTCTCGCTCCTGCTCGGCCTCTTCGGCGCGTGCAAGGGCACAGCCCCCAGCGCAGAATCGGCCGCAGGGGGCCGAGGCGGCACGGGTGGGGTCGGTATCGATTTGAACCTGGGCGCGGGAGGCACCGGCGACGCAGCGGCGGCGGGGCAGCCCGCGGGGCCGACCGTCGCCGCCTGCGACAGCTTCGACGGCTTGGACGAGTGTGGAGCGACATCGGTCGAAGCCAGCTTCAGCGCCGCGA
Source organism: Pseudomonadota bacterium (assembly GCA_023431345.1). Taxonomy (GTDB): domain Bacteria; phylum Myxococcota_A; class Polyangia; order Polyangiales; family Polyangiaceae; genus PMG-095. The sequence goes on along the minus strand of JAEYWK010000140.1, from coordinate 38,235 downwards.
ACGTGCTGCTCGTCATCGACAAGTCGAGCAGCATGGACGACCAGCCCTCCGGCTTCGAGCTCAAGAAATGGGAGGCGCTCAAGGCGGCGCTGGCGCCCGCGCTGTCGGCGGTAGAGGAGGAGATGAGCTTCGGTCTGCTGCTCTACCCTTTCGGTGAGGAAGCAGAGATCCCGCTCGATTGCTTCGAGGGCTGCTGTGAAGTCCCGAGCGGGCCCGCGGCGATCCAAGTGAGCATCGAGCCCGGGACCCGCAGCGCCAGTCGCGTGATGGAAGCCCTCGATGCGACCGGCCCCGGCGGCGGCACGCCGACGGCGGCGGCGCTCGACGCGGCGCTGGCCTACTTCACGACCGGCCCCGGCAAAGACCTGACGGGCGATCGTTTCGTGCTGCTCGCGACCGACGGCGGTCCGAACTGCGGCTCCACCAGCACGCGCTGCACCGCCGATCGTTGCACCCCCAACCTCGATGGCCTTTGCCCTTCGAATCAGGGCAACTGCTGCGATGGCGAAGGGTCGTACTGCCTCGATGACGCGGCCGTGATCGATAAGATCGCGGCGCTGTCGGCGGCGGGCGTCCCCACCTTCGTCGTCGGCATACCCGGCACGGAGAGCTACTCCGACTACCTGGACGCCTTCGCGACTGCCGGCGGCGTCCCGAGCCCGAGCGCGGGGCCCGACTATTACGCCGTGTCGGCGGAGGGCGGCGTCGAAGCGCTGACGCAAACGTTCATCGACATCACCACGCATTTGGTGCGCTCGTGTGAGGTGGATCTCGGAGCCGTCGTCGCCGACAAGAAGCTCGTCAACGTCGCGGTCGACTGCGGCGTCGTACCGTTCGAAGACGGCGCGGGCTGGGACGTCAGCAGCGACTCGCCTACCAAGCTGGTGCTGGCTGGTGACGCCTGCCAGCGAATCGAGCGTGAAGGCGCGCGACGCATCGACGTCGTCTACGGTTGTCCGACGGTGAAATGAGGAAGAACATGCTCAGACGATCGAGCTCGATAGCCCTGATCGCGACGCTGCTGCTTGGCGTCGCCTCCGCTTGCAGTGACGACGCAGGCAGCACCGTCGACCACAACCCCGGCGGCAGCGCCGGCACGCGCGCGAGCAGCGGCGGCTCGCCCAGCTCGGCGGGCAGCGCCGGCAAATCCGCGACCGCAGCCGCTGGCACGGCGAGCAACGCCGGCGCGACGAGCGGCGACAATGGCGTAGCCTGTCCGGGGCTTCCCATCGATCTGAGCGGCGACAACCAGGGCGGGGCTACCAGCGTCGAGGCCGGGGGCGCCGCGCCAGGGGGCGCGCCTTCCAGCGCAGGCGCCGCCGGCGCGGCAGCAACGAGCGACGATGGTGGCGAGGACGAAGGCAGCGGCGGGGACGACGGCCGCGGAGCTGGCGCCGACGAAGGCAGCGACGACGGCGAAGCCTGCAATGGCGTGTCAGTCGAAGCCGAAGCCGTACCGGTAGATCTCTTCGTGATCATGGATCGCTCGCAATCGATGGGGCTACCCGTCAAGGGCGGCAGCATGACGCGCTGGGAGGCTCTGCGTGACGCGGTGGAGAGCTTCACCGAAGACCCGAGCGCGGCCGACATTCGCGCCGGAATCGGCTTCTTCAGCTTGAGCGGCGCCGGCAACGACGGGCGCGACTGCGACCCGGCGGCGTACGCCGAGCCGCGCGTGCCGATCGGGCTCGTCTCCGAAGTCGGGCTCGATTTGGCGGCCGCGATGGACGAGGTGACGCCGGGCGGGCTCACGCCGACCGTGCCAGCGCTCGAGGGCGCGGTCAGCTACGCGCGCTCCTGGGCCCAAGACAACCCGGGGCGCGCTACGCTGATCGTGCTCGTTACCGACGGGTTTCCCACGCAGTGCGAGAACGACCCTGGTCAGATCTCGCAAGCCGCACGCGCCGGCTACGAGAGCCCGGAGCACATCCGCACCTTCGTGATCGGAGTCGGCGACGTCGCCAAGTTCAACCTGGACAACTACGCGCGCGCTGGAGGGAGCACGAAAGCGTTCTTGACCGACGCCGGCGACGTGACCCGCACCTTCGTCGACGCGCTGAACAACATCACCAATCGCGGCCTGGCTTGCGAATACCAGCTGCCGCCGCCGCCAGACGGCATGAAGCTCGACACGGGCAAGGTGCAGGTCGTCTACACCCCCGCGTCCGGCGGCGCGGAGGAGGTGCCGAGCATCTCGTCGCTGGCCGCGTGCAGCAAGAATCCCAACGGCGGCTGGTACTACGACGACCCGGAGCGCCCGTCGAAGATCAAGGTCTGCCCGTGCACCTGCGCTCGGTTTCAGGCCGGACGGGTCGACGTGCGGCTCGGTTGCAAGCCCCGGCTCGGTTTGCGCTGAAGCGCGCATCCTCGACGCCCGACACGGCCACGAGGACGCGCGGCCATCGATTGCCGGCCGCGTCGCCATCCTCTGAGTCAATCCGAGCCGGCCCCGCGTGCCGGGGGGTGGCGGCGAGACCTGCCGGGGCCGCGCGACCCACCTGCGGCCGCGCGCGAGATCGGGTGGATGGCGCACAAAAAAAGCCGCTCCGAGGGCGCGTCGCGACGTTTCGCTGCAAGCAGCCGTGGACCGCGCTATGGGGGCCCGCCCCAATGAGTGATAGCTCGGCCCGTGGTGGCCTCCTTCGGTACACGGAAGACTGGCGTCCGATCGCGGTGGTGCTGGCGTCGTTCGCGCTGCACCTCGCGCTGTACGCCTGGGCGTCACCGCTGGTCGCCCTGCTGGCGCTGCCGGCGGTAGTGGCGGTCAGCACAGTGGTGGCGGCGTTCAACCACCACCATCAGCACGTCAACGTATTCCGCTCGCGGGTGCTCAACCGCGTCTACGACGTGGTCTTGGCGCTACAGACCGGCGTCGGCCCTTATACCTGGGTGTTACATCACAACCTGGGGCACCACCTGAACTACTTGAACCAACCTCCTTGCGCGAACCCCGACGAGTCGCACTGGACCCGCAGCGACGGCAGCCAGATGGGGCGCTTGGAGTACACGCTGCACACGTTCTTCCACCACCAGGTGGACGTGTATCGCATTGGCCTCCGTCACCCGCACCTGCTGCGACGCTACCTGCTGATGAAAGTGCCGTGCTACGCGCTGATCGCGGCCGGCCTCTACTACAATCCGCTCGGCTACCTGCTCGTGTTCATCGTCCCGAGCCTGCTCACGCTGCTCCATACCTGCTACGCCACCTACGAGCACCACGCCGGCCACCCCGCCACCGATCACGTCGAGGCGAGCGTGAACCGCGAGCACTCGTTGTTCAACTACCTCACCTGCAACCTCGGGCTACACACCGCTCACCACATGCAGCCGGGCCTGCATTGGTCGAAGCTCCCCGAGCTGCACGCCAGCATCCGCCCGCGCATCCCTGCCTCGCAGCTGCTCCGCCAGTTTTGGTGAGGGCCCGCGCAGGGTATAATGGTCTGGCCATGGCCAGCGTCGAGGTCACCAAGCACTTGTGGGAGCTCCTACCCGCGCTGCGCGATCGAGCGCTGACGGTGGAAGCAGGCACGGTCGCGGACGTGATCCAAGCCGTGGAGCGAATCGCCCCCGGCTTTGCTTTCTACGTCTGCGACGAGCGCGGCTGCCTGCGCACGCACGTCAACATTTTCGTGGGCGACGAGCGCATCCGCGATCGCACGCGCCTGAGCGATCGCGTCGCCCCCGACGCGCGGGTGCTGATCATGCAAGCCTTGAGCGGCGGCTGAGCGGACGGTTGCGCCGCCGGAGCAACCGAGACACAAGGTGGCATGCGCATCTTGGTCGGAACTCGCAAGGGCACGTTCATGGTCGAAAGGGCAGGCGGCGCATGGCGGCCTCGCCTGGTTGGGCACGCCGGCGTCGGCGTCAACTTCGTCACGCGCGACCCCAACAGCGGCGCGTTGTGGGCCGCGCTGGGCCACGGCCATTGGGGCGCCAAGCTTTCGCGCTCGAACGATGACGGCGTCACCTGGCAGGACGCGACGCAGATCAAGTACCCGGCCGGCGCCAAGTACCTCGCCCATCCGGATCCTGATCCTAACGCCAGCGATGCGGACGCGCAGCAGGGCCTCCGCGCGCGTGACGCCACCTTGCTCAAGCTGTGGGTGATCGCCTTCGGCAGGCCCGGACAAATCCACGTCGGCACCATTCCGGGCGGGCTCTTCACCAGCCACGACGACGGCGCCAGCTTCGAGCTGAACCTACCGCTGTGGAACCACGAGTCACGCGGCGGCGATCTGTTCGCAGGGCCCGGCAACGGGGTCACCCATTGGTATGGGACGCCCGCGTCCGACGGCGAGTTCGCAGCCGGTATCCACTCCATCGCCGTCGATCCGCGAGACCCCGAGCGCATGCTCATCGCCGTCTCGACGGCGGGGGTGCTCGAGACGCGCGATGGCGGCAAGACTTGGCAGAGCCGAAACCGCGGAATGCTCAACGACTACCTGCCTGATCCGGCCGCAGAGTGGGGTCACGACCCGCACTTCGTCGCTCGCTGCGAGAGCGCGCCCGAGCACGTTTGGCAGCAGAACCACGCCGGCGTTTTCTACAGCGCGGACGGCGCGCAGACCTGGAGCAAAGTGAGCCAGCCTGAGCGTGGTGTGCACTTCGGCTTTCCGGTCGCGGTCGACGAGACGGACGGCAAGACGGCGTGGCTGGTGCCAGGTAAGGCCGACATGCAGCGCATGACCATCAACGGCCAGCTGTTCGTCGCTCGCACGCGCGATGGCGGGCAAACCTGGGAGGAGCTACGGAAGGGCCTGCCGCAAGACGAGGCTTACGACGTCGTCTATCGGCACGCCCTCGATCATCGCGCCTCGCACCTTGCCTTCGGCAGCACGACCGGCAACCTGTACGTGAGCGACGATTCGGGTGATTCTTGGCAAACCGTCGCCAACAACCTACCGCCCATCTACAGCGTCCGCTTCGGCTAAAGCTGCGCTCGCTCGTTCGCCGCCGGCCTCGCAACAGCCAACCATGCCCAGGCTCGTCCTCGCCGCAACCCTCCCGTTGGCTCTTGCTGGGCTCGGCTGCGCGCGGTCGCCGAGCAGCGCTTCACAGGCAGCGCCGCTCCTGCCTCCTGCGAGCGCCGCCCCCCTGCCCGCGGCACCGGCCGCGCCCGCGGCGAGCGTGTCCCCCGCGTCTAGCGCCGAGCTCGTCGGCAGCGCCACGCTCGTCGGCAGCGCCACGCTCGTTGGCAGCGCCACGCCGCCATGGCCTCCGCCACCGCCAGAGGCTCGCAGTGACTTCTGTATCGAAGGCGTCGACGCGCTCGACGAGAGCGCTTGCTACGTGCTGCCCGACGCGCCCACGGACGAGCTCTTGATTTACCTGCACGGCATCGTGCCGCCGACGAAGTCGAGCCGTCAGAAAACGAACCTCGAGAACGTGGTGAAAGCTTCGGCGCGGCGCGCCGGCGTAGCCGCGCTCTTGCCGCGAGGGCGCGTCGGCCTAGCGCCCAAAGGTTACGACGGGTGGTGGGGCTGGCCCACGTCACGCGCGGCCTATCGGGCGCTGGCGGGTGACATCGTGGCCGAGCTGGGAGCCAAGCGTGCAGACCTCGAAGCGCTGGTGGGCCGGAAGTTCCAGCGAGTTTACCTGGCGGGCTCGTCGTCCGGAGCCTACTTCGCGACCGCGCTGATGGTGCAGCACGGCCTGCCCGCCGACGGCTACGCCTTCATCTCGGGGGCCGCCGATCGCCCGGACGCGGATCTGGCGGCTCTACCTCGCGCGCCCGTGTACATCGGCTTTGGCACCCGTGACACCGTGGGCGAGGCTGCCCGCGCCCTGGGAGCGCGGCTCACGCGAGCGGGCTTCGTCGTCCAGGTAGCGGCTCACCCGCTGCCCCACGGCACGGCTGAAGTCTACGTCGACGAAGCCATCGCCCATTTTCGCGCGGCGAGTGCGCAGTAACCCGGGCTTAAATGCGCACCATTTAGTCGCGTCGGCGCTGCGACGCGAAACGCGGTGGCGGCGTGCAATAGTCCGCGCGTGAAGGCGCTGTTTCCCGCTCGACTCTCTTCGGCCCTGCTCCCGGCGCTGCTGGCGCTCGCGTGCTCGAAAGAACGCACCGCTGCCACCACCGCCGTCACCTCGGCCTCGGTGGTTGCCGCTCCGTCGCTGCCCACGAGCGGCTGCGGCAAGCCACCGGGCAAGGCGGGCGAGCGCCGGCTGCGCGTGGGGGAGCGAACGGGATTGATGACGATCTCCCTCCCCCGAGCCTACGATCCGCAGCGGCGCTACCCGCTGGGCTTCGCCTTCCACGGCCGCAACCGTGACCACGTCGATTGTCAGCGCATCGACTGCGCCGGCGTCCAGAGCGTGATGGGCGAGCGAGCCGTGCTCGTCTACCTGCGCTCGCTGCGTGAGCCCGATAGCAGCCGAGAGAGCGGTTGGGAGTGGCCGACGGAGCGAGACGACAACACGCGCTTCTTCGAAGCAGCCTGGGCACAGGTCGAGTCGGAGCTCTGCATCGACTCCCAGCGAGTGTTCCTGACCGGAACCAGCTCGGGCGGGGCGTTCGCGAACTGGTTGGGTTGTCTTCATGGCGAGAAGCTGCTGGCCATCGCCCCTGTTTCGGGCGGCTGGCCTGCCCCGAGCACTTGTCCCGGCGCGCCCGCCGCGCTCGTCATTCATGGCATCGACGATCCCCACGTGCCCCCCGAGCGCGGCTCCCTCGCACGCGATAGCTATCGGGAGCGCTCGCGCTGCGCCGCTGACATGCAGCCCGCGCTCGATGCGCTGCACGCCAAGGTGCGGAAGGCGCGCGACGCTTCACCTAGCGTCGAAACGGTCGAGTGCGTCGACTACCGGGGCTGCGCCGAGCGCTCGCCGCTGCGCTGGTGCGAGCATAGCTACGGCGGCTACGACGGCAGCACGCACGGCTGGCCCCCCGTAGGCGGGCAGCTCGTGTGGGACTTCGTCTCAAAGCTCTGAGGAAACACTCAAAGCTCCTGAGGAAGCTCTGAGGGTCCGAGAGCTCTGCGCAGAGGAGAGAACATCGATTCTTCCCGGCGCTTACGCGCGTGACCCCCGCCGCGCGAGGCGTTAGTATCCGAGGTTTTCGTGCGGAGAAGGGCATGGCGGAGATCCTGAACATCGACTTCAATCATCTGCCTCGCGCGACGCGCGAGCGGCTGGTCGCCATCACTCGAGGCAAAGCCGGCCCCGCGCCCATCTTCCAGCAGCTAGCGGGCGGCGCTGGCTGCGCTTGGGCGCTGCTGCCAGGGCTGTTTGGCGCGCTCTCGCTCGGCATCGTGGCCGCGCGCTTCGGCGAGCCCTACCAGGCAACGCAGCCGCTGGGGGCCGTGCCGATCTATGCGCTATTCTTCTTTCTGTTCTACTTGGGGGTGCTCGGGCTCGTGCGCAGCTCGCTCCGGAAGAAGTCGGTGCCGTTCGCGCGTGGCGCTTACCTGTTCGCGCTCGACACCGTCATCGCACGAGGTGACAAGCTGAAGCTGCTCTCGGCGCGAGAGGTCACCCAGCTCGAGCCAGTGCACCATCACCGAAACGGCGTCTACACCGGCACCGTCTTCACCGTCTCGTACAGCGACGGGACGCGCGAGGCGTTCACGGTACACGGCAAGCCACAGGCCGAGGCGGCCCTGCAGCGGCTTCGCGCCGAGCGCCAGCAAGGCAGCGAGGCGATGAACCGCCGCGACGCGGGCATGCTCTACCCCGTCGACCCGCTGTTCGAGGCCCGCATGGTCGGCTTTCAGCCCACGAGCGACCCCGCTGGTCCGCTCGCGAAGCCCTTACCCGCGTGGACCAACCAGATAGCGTTGATCGCGCTGGGGCTGGCCATCGTGCTCGGTCCCCTCACTTACGCGCTCCGCAACTTGGCGTCCGATCGGGTGGCCTTCAACACCGCTGAGAGCTCGTACGCTTACGAAGCGTACCTGCGTCACGGCTGGCTCCACCTGGACGAGGTGCGGGAAGAATTCTTGCCGCGCGCCAAGCTCAAAGAGGCGTCGGCCAAGAGTGAGGTCGTCGAGCGCATCAACGGCATCCGCGAGGTGATGGCACGAAAGCTGATTCCCGCCGTGCACGCCGAAGCCCAGCAGCTCCTGAAGGCCGCGCTGCACGCCGCCTTCGAAAAGGCGTCGAGCGCCGGCACGGTGGCCGCGCTTCGCGACTTTCAAAGGAGCTACCCCGAAGCCGAGGACGTGCCCGCGGCCAAAGCCCGCATTCACGAGCTGTTTCAGAAGACGCTGGCGGATTTCAAGCCGCGCGCGAGCAAGCCGGGTTCCGTTGCGTTCGTCGAGGCGCTGCTCGCCTACATGGAAAAGAACGACTCACCCCCGCTCGAGGTGCGCTTCCGGCGGCACAACGCGCGCTCCCTCGAGCTCGCCGATCAGGCGCTGGCGCGAGGTGGCGCGCGAGACTTAGCTCTCGCCTCCGCGCATTTCGAGCCCAGCGACGCGGCTTCGCGCGAGGGGGCCGTGATCTCGGCGATGCAGAAGGGCTTCGGCGGCGTCTTTCCGACCGACGTGCTGCCACTCGAGAAGGGGGAAGATCTGGATCCGAACGACAGCAGCGTGCCCAGCACCAGCAAGCCGTCGGTGTTCGTCGACTACACGGTGGGCTGGTCCGGCGCGACGTACACCAACTCGCGGGAGAACCGCCAGTTCGTAGGCGTGGTGTTCGATTTCGACGTGGTGATGACGGTCCCGGGGGACAATAAGACGCTGAAGCTCCAGCTGAAGGTGCTCCCCCCGCGAGAGTTCACGGTCAGCTACGACACGTTCACCAACGCCGCCTTCGGCGCCGCCATCAAGGACGCGGGTCAAGGTCCGAGCGATTCGCTGGTGTACGAGGTGATGGCCCTGCGCGCCTTCGACGAGCTGTCATCGAAGGTGCAAGACCAGTTCTTCATCCTCGACCCGCCGAGCAAGGCCGCCGCCAAGTAGCCGGTGCGCGACGAGGCGTCGGGAGCCGCTCGCCCGGCCGCTATCGACACTCGGTCGCGCCACGAAGCAGGAGCAGCGAGCCATCATAAGGCGAGCTGCCCCTGAAGGAGCCATCGCTCGCGCCCGCGTAGGCTTCGAGCACGCTCAGAGCCAACGAATTTCGAAGAAGTCGCCCGGATCGAGCCAGCCCTCGGCGATCCGAAAACCAGCCGCGCCGTCGCCCCACAGCACGTCGCCGGTCTTCTTCCAGACAGCGATGTCGGCGCTGCCGTCATCGTCGAAGTCGCCGACCTGCAGGCTCGTCCATGGGGCGCTCGTAGCGCTGTGAACGAGGCGCGTCGTCCACCTTCGTCTCACGCTCGGCGGCTCCGAGCTCGCCGTGCCCAGCTGGGTGCGCCCGCACGATGACAGCAAGCTCAGCCCACTCCAAACCCACGCGCCCGTCCTCCACCAGCCTTGCTTCATCGCTGCCCGTTCCTTCCGCCACCCAGGTCCCGAGCGCGGGCATACCGCAGTCTCAGCGCCCGCGCATCAGCGATGCGGCAACCATTGTGTCGATTCGCGCCGAGCAAATCGACCGGAACCGCTCCCCCAATGCGGATTCGAGTGATCACTCCGAGCGGCGTCGAGACACTCGCGTGTACAGCCGATGCTCGACGGGCGCGCGAGATTTGCGCAGGTTCACCGTGGAAAATCGGCGTCGCTAGCGTACTGTACGCAGGAGCCAGCGCCGCGCGCCTGGCCGCCGAGCGTCGCGGTTACTGTGGACTGCACAACGCTCGTCCCTGGATTTTCACGAAACATGAAGCATTCTTTTCACACTGCGGGCCAGCCCTCGACGGCTGGTCTTTGTTTCACGCTATCCGCCGCCTGCCTGCTGCTCACGGCTGCCTGCAGCGACGAGGCTTCGCCCGACTTCGGCACCGCCGGCACCGGCGGAGTGCCCGCCTCGGCAGGCGCAGCGGGCGCGCTCGCCGGTGGTGGCGTGGGTGGCTCCGCGAGCGCCGGGGCGCCTGCTGGCGGCACGCCCGGGGCGGCCGGGTCGACGAGCTCGGAAGCGGGCAGCACGACCGGCGGGACGGCAGGCGGCGGAACCGGCGGCGGCGGTGCGTCCGCAGGCAGCGGCGGTGCGACCGGCGGCGGCGGCGCGACCGGCGGCGGCGGATCGTCGGCTGGTAGCGCCGGTGCGGCTGGCAGCGCGGGCGCGGCGACGACCGAGAAGTTCAGCTTCTTCGTCACGAGCCTGGAGGCTGTCAGGCGAGAGTCCGGAAACGAGAAGGGCTTCGGCGGCAATCTCGGTGGCCTCGACGGCGCAGACGCCATCTGCACCAAGATCGCCGAGGCGGCGATGAAGGGTGCGGGGGCCAAAGGTTGGCGCGCGTTCCTCAGCACGACGCAAGTGAACGCGATCTCGCGCATCGGTAGCGGGCCTTGGTACGACCGCCTCGGGCGTCTGGTCGCAGAAAACCTCGAAGGCTTGAAGGGCAACCGCCCCGCGGGCGACAGCGCCATCATCAACGACCTGCCAAACGAAACGGGAGCGCCGAACCGCGCCGGTACAGGCTCGGGAAATGACGACAACCACGACGTCATCACGGGCTCGAACACCAAGGGCGAGTGGGACATGGGGCCGACCTGCAACGACTGGACGAGCGCGACGGGCGGCGACGGGCCCCGGGTCGGTCACTCTTGGCCCGCGCAGAGCGGGCAAAGCTGGGCTCAGGCGCACATGGCGCCGGGCTGCGAGCCGAGCGTGAACTTGGTGCAAAACGGGCCCGGCAGCGGCAACGGCATCGGTAACGGCGGCGGCTACGGCGGCTTCTACTGCTTCGCCCTCAAGCCATAAGTCGATTCGGTCTCGGAGCAACCAGCTCCGAAGGTCCTCGGCCCGCGCCCGCCTGACGAGACGTCGGCGGGCGCAGCTCATTTTCGTTTCCGGTTGATATAAGTTTATTCTTATATTAGATGCCACCGATATGATTTCTGACATTCCGGCGGCTGTCGGCAAGGTAACGAGGAGGCTCGACAAGGTGCAGCGCGGCGGGCGTGACGCCTGGCGGCTCACGGCGACACGGCTGTACGAAACGAGCGTGGACGACGCTTGGGACGCGCTGACGAACCGCGAGCGCATCCCGCGCTGGTTCTTGCCCGTCAGCGGCGACTTGCAGGTCGGCAGCCGCTATCAGCTACAAGGCAACGCGGGCGGCGTGATCGAGCAGTGTGACCCGCCCCGACGCTTCGCGCTCACCTGGGAAATGCACGGCGACGTGAGCTGGGTCACGGTCGAGCTCGAGCCGCGCGACGGCAAGACGCAGCTCACGCTGGAGCACGTCGCACACGTGCCGGAGGCCATCTTCGATCAGTACGGGCCCGGCGGCGTCGGCGTGGGTTGGGATCTGGGGCTGATGGGCCTCGGCAAGCACTTCGAGACCGGAGCCGCAATCGATCCGCGAGCTGCCGAGGAATGGACGCTGTCGGCCGCGGGGCGTGAGTTCGTGCGCGGCTGCAGCGAGGGCTGGGCCGAAGCATCGATCGCAGCCGGGACGGACGCGGAGCGAGCGCGCGCGTCGGGCGCGCGTGTGGTGGACTTCTACAGCCCCGGCTAGGCTGCGCGGCCATGCACGCCTTCGAGGTCCTGGCCGATCCGGTACGGCGCCGCATCCTCGAGCTGCTGAGCCACGGAGAGCTGACCTCAGGCGACGTCGTTCAGGTGATCGCGGCAGAGTTCGGCATCACCCAGCCAGCGGTCTCGCAGCACCTCAAGGTGCTGCGAGACAACGGCTTTGCCAGCGTGCGGCCCGAGGGGGCGCGGCGCTTGTACTCGGTAGAAGCGCGAGCGCTGCGCACGATTGACACATGGCTCGAGCGCTTTCGCCGCATGTGGGATCAGCCGCTCGACGCGCTCGACACGGAGATCGCCCGCGGCAAGCGAGCCCGCTCACGCAAGCGATCTTAGCCCGCCACGACGACCCTTGAATCGCCGTAGCGCTCCGGGCGCCCGGCGGACGTCGCGACGCGCGACGCTTACTGCTGCACGTGCAGGAAGGTGCCGCGCTTGTTGGTCGTGAAGATGTCGACCTTGCCGTCGCCCGTCACGTCACGCGCGACGAAGTTGCAGCCAGCGCCGCTGTCGGCGTGAATTTCGTGGGGCACGAAGCTCGCGCCCTCGGCGCTGCGCTTCAGCTCGAACCAGACCAGCAGCGGCGGCTCGGTCGTGCCTGGATCCGCGTTGCTGGACGGGTGCGCGTAGTAGCGCTTGCCCGCGACGAGGTCGGTCAGGCCGTCGCCGTTGATGTCGGCGGCGACCAGCGCGTGAGCCTGGCTGAAGTTGCCAGGGCCCGCCGTCGTTCCAAGGATGGTGTGGGCGACGAAAGGCTGCGCCGCGTCTTTGGTCTGCTCGAACCACGATAGCCCGTAGCCGTGCGCCGCCAGCGTGGTCACGACGTCACTATCGCCGTCGCCATCGACGTCGAAGATCTGCATCTGGGCGCCGCCCCAGTTGCTCGGCGGCGACGTGCCGAACGCGAAGGCGTGGCGCTCCCACGTGACGCCTTCGGTTTGGCGCCACCAGCCGGTGCGCTCGACCAAGTCGGGCTTGCCGTCGCCATCGATGTCGCCCACCCCGAGACCGTGCACGTACGGCGTGTTGAAGTCGGCGCTGGTGACGGCTTGGTAGGTCCACGCGGCGCTGGCGGACGCTCCGGGCTGCGCGTAGCCCGCCGTCTTCTCGGTCATGAACACGAGCTCGCGCCTCGCGTCACCGACGATGTTCACGTACGCCGGCGACTCGTTCGAGACGAGCCCGGAGTAGAGCGGCGTCTTGGCCCACGCCTGCGCGAGGTTCTGCGGACCTGGGTTTTGATACCAATGGGCGTTCGGAGTGCCCGTGCCGTTGCCCCCGCCCGCGTCACCGATGGCGATGACGTCGGGCCGACCGTCGCCGTTCACGTCATCGACGAACGTGAGGAAGAAGGTCGAGTACTGATCGCGGGTGAACGTCGGCGGATCTTCGATGATGGTGCCGCCGAGCTCGAAGCTCGGTCCCTTGTACCAGCGCGGTCCGGCCACGAGATCGAGCGTCCCGTCACCATCGATGTCGCCGACGTCGGCGCCTTCCGCGACGTGATCCGTCGCCAGCACGCGCGTTTGAAACTTCGGCACGCCGCCGCCCCCACCCGCGCCGCCAGCACCGCCTGAGCCGGCCGCGCCAGCGCCGCCGCCTTCGCTGGCTGCGCTTCCCGCGCTTCCCGCGCTTCCCGCGCTTCCCGCGACGGCCGCCGGCGCCCCACCCGCACCCGAGCTCGCACCGGCAGAGGGGGCTCCGCCTTGCGGAGGCTCGCCGCCAGCGCCTGCCACGCCGCCGGGGCCAGGACCTGCGCCGCCGGAGGCGCCGGGCGGCTCGTTCCCACTGCAAGCAGCAAGCGACAATGACGCCAAACAGACGCCGAGACCAGGAACCAGGGAAGGCACACCAGCAAGTAGCCCCACCGCGCCGGCGCGGATCATTCTTCAATCTTGCGGCAACGCTCCGTCGAGCCTGGTTTCGGCCGAGCGGCGCTTTTTGCGCCAAAGGTCGCCGAGATCCTGGCGGTCAGCCTCGGCGCGAGTTGCGACTGCGCGGCTGGACGGGCAGGATGAAAGATCGATGCCAAGCCCCGACGCGCGATCCGTGCTCGTGCTCGATGGCGGGCCCTTGTCGCCGCGCAACGTGGCCGAGGTGGCGCGCCAGCGACGAGAAGTACAGCTGAGCGCCGAGACGCGACAACGACTCAAAAGCTCACGCCGCGATTTGGAGCACGCGCTCGAAGCCGGCGAAGTGCTGTACGGCGTGAACACCGGCTTCGGCTCGCTCTCGAAGCAGCGCATCGAAGGCGCCCAGCTGCGCGAAATCCAGAAGAACCTGATCTTGTCGCACGCCTCCGGGGTCGGCGAGCCGCTCCCCGCCGACGTGGTGCGAGCCATGCTCCTGCTCTTGGTCGCGTCGCTCAGCCGCGGGCTGTCCGGGGTACGACCAGTAGTGGTCGAAAGGTTGCTGCAGCTGCTCGCGTCGAACGTCACGCCGCACGTGCCTTCCGTCGGCTCCGTCGGCGCCTCGGGCGACTTGGCGCCGCTCGCGCATGCGGCCCTGTTGCTGCTGGGTGAGGGGCAGGCGTGGCTGGCAGGCTCGCTCGTGAGCGGACGTGACGCGCTGGCGTCCCTCGGCTGGCAGCCGCTCGAGCTGGAAGCCAAGGAAGGCTTGGCGCTGATCAACGGCACGCACTTGATGGCAGCCAGCGCGGCGTTGCTCCTCGATGACTTGGAGCGCGTCATCGCGGCGGCCTTTTGCGCCGCCGCCATGTCCATCGACGCTTGCCGCGGCACCGACGCGTTCCTCGATCAGCGCGTGCACGACGCGCGCGGCCAAGCGGGGCAGAGTCACGCCGCCGAGCGGCTACGCGCGCTGATCGCTGGCAGCCAAATCATCCCCAGTCATTTGCACGGCGACGCGCGGGTGCAAGACCCCTATTCGCTGCGCTGCGCGCCGCAAGTCATGGGCGCGTCGCTCGACGCCGTGAGGTTCGTGCAGAGCATCGTGGAGCGGGAGCTGGGCGCCGTCACCGACAATCCGCTGGTCTTTTCGCCGGCGCCCGAGCACGCGCGCCAGGTCGTCTCCGCGGGTAATTTCCACGGCATGCCGCTCGCGCTCGCGCTCGACACCGCCATCCTCGCGATGACCTACTTGGGCGGCATCGCCGAGCGCCGCGTCTACTACCTGCTGGCCGCCTCCGACGCTGAGAACCACCTGCACCCTCACCTCTCGCCCGTACCGGGGCTCCATTCAGGGCTGATGATCGCGCAGTACGTCGCGGCGGCGTGCCAAAACGAGCTGATCGGCCTAGCCACGCCCGCCAGCGTATCCAGCATTCCCACCAGCGCTGGCATGGAAGACTACAATTCCATGGGCGCGACGTCGGCGCTCAAAGCGCGGCGAGCGCTGGAGCGACTGCGGCAAATCGTCGCCATCGAGCTCTTGTGCGCGGCGGAAGCGCTGGAATATCAGCGACCGCTGCGGTCCGGAGCCGGTGTGGAAAGAGCGCACGCGGCCGTGCGCGAGGTCGTGTCGCGCCGCAGCGCCGACCGCCCGCCCGCCCCCGACATTCGCGCGCTGGAAGAGCTGATCGCCGCGGGAGGCTTCGAGGCGTAGACTCAGGGAGCATGGCCGAAGCAATCGACGCCCCTCCGCGCGTCATTCGCGCACCTCGCGGCACGACCTTGAGCTGCAAGACGTGGCACGCGGAAGCGGCGCTGCGCATGTTGATGAACAACCTCGACCCCGACGTCGCCGAAGCGCCGGAGTCGCTCGTCGTTTACGGAGGGCGCGGACAAGCGGCCCGCAGCTGGCCCGCGTTCGACGCCATCGTCCGTTGTCTGCGCGCGCTGGAGGCAGACCAAACCTTGCTCGTGCAGTCGGGCAAGCCGGTGGGCGTCGTGCGCACGCACGAAGGCGCGCCGCGCGTGCTGATCGCGAACTCGAACTTGGTGCCGCATTGGGCCACGCAAGAGCACTTCGACGAGCTCGCCCGTAAGGGCCTGATCATGTACGGCCAAATGACCGCCGGCTCCTGGATCTATATCGGCACCCAGGGCATCGTGCAGGGCACTTTCGAGACCTTCGGCTCCTGCGCCCGGCAGCATTTCGGCGGCTCCCTCGCCGGCAAGCTGGTGGTCACGGCGGGCTGCGGGGGCATGGGCGGCGCGCAGCCCTTGGCCGCGACCATGAACGGCGGCACCTGCCTGATCGCCGACGTGGATCGGCAGCGGCTCGAGCGGCGCATGGCGACGCGCTACCTCGACGAGATCGCCCCCGATCTCGACGCCGCCATCGACCGCGCGCGCGAGCACGCCGGCAAGCGCCACGCGCTCTCGGTGGGCGTCGCCGCCAACGCGATCGAGCTCTTGGAGCGGCTGCTCGAGCGCGGCGTCACGCCTCACGTGCTGACGGACCAGACCTCGGCTCACGACGTCATGAGCTACGTGCCGGCCGGGCTCGCGCTGGCAGAGGCGCTCGCGCTCCGCGATAGCGACGCGGCTCGATACGCTGAGCGGAGCCTCGACAGCATGGCTCGCCACGTGCGCGCCATGCTCGAGCTGCAGCGGCGCGGCGCGATCACCTTCGACTACGGCAACAACTTGCGCCAGCGCGCGAAGGAGCGCGGCGTGGACGACGCCTTTGCGTTTCCGGGCTTCGTGCCGGCCTACATTCGCCCGGAGTTTTGCCGCGGCCGCGGGCCGTTTCGCTGGGCCGCCTTGTCCGGTGATCCCGAGGATATTTACGCCATCGATCACGCGCTACTGTCGCTGTTTCCCGACGACGAGCCGCTGGCGCGCTGGCTGACGTTGGCGCGCGAGCGCATCGCCTTTCAGGGCTTGCCCGCGCGCATCTGCTGGCTGGGGCTCGGGCAACGCGCTCGCGCCGGCAAGCTGTTCAATGACCTGGTGCGCGGCGGCGTCGTATCGGCGCCGATCGTGATCGGCCGCGATCACCTGGACTGCGGCTCCGTCGCCTCGCCCAACCGCGAAACGGAGGCCATGCTGGACGGCAGCGACGCCGTGAGCGACTGGCCGATTCTGAACGCGCTGCTCAGCACCGCCAGCGGCGCGTCGTGGGTGAGCTTTCACCACGGCGGCGGCGTCGGCATCGGCTACTCGCAGCACGCAGGTCAAGTTACGCTGGCCGACGGCAGCGTCGACGCCGAGCTTCGGCTCGAGCGCGTGCTCACCAACGACCCTGCTTTGGGCGTGCTCCGTCATGTCGACGCGGGCTACGCGGAGGCCGAGCGCTGCGCGGCCGAGCAGGACTTGATCGTGCCGATGCCACGCTCGAGCGAGCTCTGAGCGCATGCGCATCCCTCACACCCAGCCTGGTCGCTATCCCACCGTGAGCGCCGGTAAGCTCGCGGCGAGCATCCGCGCTGAGCTCGACGCCGACTGTCGCTTGGCGCTGCTCGGCTTGCCCGACGACACCGGCGTGAAGCTGAACTTCGGCCGGGTGGGGGCGCGAGAAGGCCCGACGGCGCTGCGAGCGGCGCTGGCCGCGTTCGGGACCAGCTTCGATGGCGCCACTGGCGCCTCGCTCGACACGGCCATCTTCGACGCCGGCGACGTGCAGCCCGCGGCGGGCGGAGACGAAGCCGCCCTACGCGAGACCCACACCCGCGTGGAGGAAGCCGCGCGCGAGCTGCACGCCCGCGGGCTCGTCGTGATCGCGGTGGGCGGCGGTCACGACCTGAGCTTACCGACGCTGACGGCGTGCTCGAAGCACGTGGGCGGTGCGCTCGGCGGCGTCAACCTCGACGCGCACCTGGACGTGCGCGCGCGCGTCGGCTCCGGCATGGCATTTCGCCGGCTGATCGAGGCAGGCTACTTGGATCCGCGGCGCTTCGTGGAGCTGGGGCTCAATCGCTTCGCCAACGAACGGGGCGACTTCGAGTGGCTGAAGCGCCGAGGGGCCGAGCTGGTGCTCGTCGACGACGTGCTCCGCGAAGGCGCGCGCGGTCGAGAGCACCTGGCGCGAGCGGTCGCGGACGGAGCCGGCTTCGTCAGCGTCGACCTCGACGCCCTGGACGCTCCGCTCGCGCCGGGCGTGAGCGCGATGAACCCTCTCGGCCTGCGCGTCGAGCACGCCGCCGAGCTCGCGGAGGCAGCCGGCGCGCGCGCCGAGGTACGCCACTTCGATCTGATGGAGCTGTGCCCTCCGCACGACGTAGGCGGGCGCACCGCGCGCGTTGCCGCTTACTTGCTGCTCTGCTTCGTCGCGGGATTCGCGCGGAGGTCGCCGTGAGCCTGCTGATTTGCGGCGCACGGGTCGTGAAGGGGGATGGCTCCGCGCCGCTCGCTCGCGCCGACGTGCGCGTCCAGGGAACGAGCGTGAGCGAGATCGGGCCATCGCTGTCTGCTTCGCCGGGCGAGCGCGTACTCGAGGCGGATGGCCGCGTGCTCCTCCCCGGCTTCGTCGACGCGCACACACACGCGCTGTGGGCGGGGGACCGCCTCGACGAGCTCGAGCTGCGACAGCGGGGCGCGAGCTACCTCGAGATCTTGAAGGCCGGCGGCGGCATCTGGTCGACGGTACGCAGCGTGCGCGCGGCCCCTGAGAGCGAGCTCACGGCCAAGCTCCAGGAGCGCCTCGCGTGGATGCTGCGCGAAGGCACGACCACCGTCGAGGTGAAGTCCGGCTACGGCCTCACGACCGCGCACGAGCTGAAGATGCTGCGCGCGATCGCGCAGGCTTCCCGCGGCTTTCGCGGCGGCGTGGTCGCGACGGCGCTGCTCGGGCACGCGCTGGATCGGGCAGATCCCGACTTCGTGGCGCGCACCATCCGCGAAACGCTGCCGGCGGTGCACCGCGAATTTCCTCGAGTCGCCGTCGATGCGTACTGCGAAGAGGGCGCGTGGAGCCTCGAAGATTGCCGCGCGCTGCTGCGAGAGGCAAAGCGCCTCGGTCATCCCCTGCGGCTGCATGCCGACCAATTCCACAGCCTGGGCGCGACTGAGCTCGCCCTCGAGCTCGGGCTCCGCAGCGTCGATCACCTGGAAGCGACGCCCCCCGAAGAGCTCGAGCGTCTGGCTCGCGCCGGCGTTTTCGGGGTGATGCTGCCGGCCAGCGGCTTTCACGTCGACGGACGCTACGCCGACGCGCGTCGCTTCCTCGACGCCGGGGGCAAGCTGGTGCTGGCCAGTAACTACAACCCGGGCACGGCGCCGACGTCGTCGATGCCGCTCGTGATCGCGCTCGCCGTGAAGCAGCTGAAGCTGACGACGCTCGAAGCCGTGACCGCGACGACCAGCCGCGCCGCCGAGCTGTTGGGCTTCGATGACCGGGGCACCGTCGACGTCGGAAAGCGCGCGGATTTGCTGCTGCTACGACATCGCGACGAGCGCCAGCTGGGCTACGAGATTGGCGGCGACCCGGTGCTGCACGTCATCTGCGGCGGCGAGCTCATCAAGTAAGCTCCGTGATGGCGCTCGAGCTTCGCAAGTCGGGCGTACGGGCGCGAAGCCGAGCGTGAGCGGCGGCTACGAGATCAGTCGTAGGCCGCGCAGATCACCGTGTACTGACTCGCGGAGCAGTAAACTTGGCCGCCCGTCACCGTGAGCCAACTCGAGTCGGAGGCGCCCGGGTAGCCGTACGTGCCCATGACCTGCTGGTCGAAGTCGCTCGTTGTCCAGCCGTTGCAGGTCGTGCGCACGCTGCCGTCGGTGTTGCTGCCGGTGATCCAGAACTGGGCCGCGCTGATGTCGGCGTCGCTCAGGCTTTGCTCGAGCTCACCGTCGAGCAAGTCCGCAAAGTCGTCGGCCACCTTCTTACCTGTTGGGCCGACGAACGCGCGGTTCGTGGGCAGGCCGTAGACGCTGGGCATATCGCGCAGCTCGTCAGTCGCGGAAACAGAGATCAGCGCGTGGGTGTGGGCGCCCGGGATGGCTAGCTTGTCTTTCGCGAGCGCGCAGTGTTGGTCGAGGCCGAGCCGGCCGCCGAAGTTCAAGCCGTTGCGCGGGCCGCTATCGAACAAAACGATCGTTCTGGAATCGACGGACGGCGCGCCGCCCTCACCGCCCGCGCCGCCCTCACTGGTCGCGCCGCCCGGCGCTCCTCCAGCTCCCACCGCACCGGCACCGCCGTCACCGGCGCTGGGCGCGCCGCCGCTCGACGAAGCGCCCGCGTCACCCGCACTCGGCTCGCCCCCATCAGCGACGCGAGGCGCGCCGCCGTTAGCGTGACCGGCCTCGCCGGGAGCGCCGCCGTTCGATGAGGCGCCCGCAGCGGCTTCGCCCGCGTGCCCAGAGTCTCCCGCAGCGCTGGCTCCTCCGTGTTGATCGGCGCTGCCGCTTTCGTCGTCCGAGCAACTGGCGAAGGCCGCCGGCACGAGCACGAGCATCACCCACAACCCCGACTGAAGCGAACGCATAGCCCTCTCAATAGAGACGCGCCTCGGCAGCTCGTCAAGGCTCCGGACTCGTTTGCCACGATGGAGCCAATGTGGTCGCAGCTGCGCAACGTACGCACGGGGCGCGATTGGCGACTCGGAGTGATCCGTCGCGGAGGGCAACTGACACCTTCAGATATGCGCACCGGACGAACGCGCGGCCCCAAGGCTGTCATCTGCGGGGTTTCGCTAGTTTGTGCGACCCAAGTCGCTCTCCTGAGCGCCTGCTCCAGCGACGATTCGGGGCCGAGCGGCGGGGGCGCGCCGGGGACGACCGGCGGTACGGCAGGTGCCTCGAGCACGGCCGGCGCGACCAGCCAGGGCGGCGGCGCCCTCGCGGGCAGCGGCGGGGGCGGCGCCTCGAGCCCCGGTGACGACGGCGGAGGCAGCGGCAACGGAGGCGGCGAAAGCGGAGGCACCAGCAACGGAGGCGGAGGCAGCGGAAGCGGAGGGGGCGGCAGCGGAAGCGGCAGCGGAGGAAGCGCCGGTGCCGCGGCAGGAGCCGGCGGCGCGCTCGCGAGCGACCGTTCACCGTCCGGCACTTGCGCGCGCTGGAAGGCCGACACCGAAAACGTCGCCGAGGGAAGTTGGAGCGGCAACGTCGAGAGCTGCACGGCTGGCGACATCTCTGCCGATGGACGCGACAACGCGCTCCGGCTCTTCAACCTCATGCGCTGGCTGGCGGATCTCCCTGCCGTCGTCACGGAAGAGGCCCGCAATCAACAAGCGCAGGCCTGCGCGTTGATGATGACGGCCAACAAGTCCCTCTCGCACGACCCGCCCGAGAGCTGGAAGTGCTACACGGAGCTCGGCGCGAAGGGGGCGAGCACCAGCAACATCTCGAGCGGCCCCGGCGTATCGAGCGTGCTCCTGTACATGGTCGACAACGGCAACGAGACGACGTTCGGCCACCGGCGCATCATCTTGTCGAACGAGCTCGGTCCGATCGGGCTCGGCTCGGCCGGCAAGGGCGGCAGCTCGTGCATGCAGAACATCGGCGGCACGGGCAAGGCCGGCAAAGCGTGGACGGCCTGGCCTCCGCCCGGCCCCTTCCCGATGCAGGCCTACGAAGACGGCTGGTCGAGCCTCGACGACACAGGTTGGTCCATTCAGAGCAAGAACATCGATTTGAGCGCCGCCAAGGTGTCCATCGACTCGGGCGGCCAAGATCGCCCGGTGACCGTCGAGCAGCTCACCGGCACTTATGGCGGCGCCAAGGCCATCCGCATCGTCCCGAGCGGCTGGCAAGGCCAAGCGGGCTCCAAGTACAGCGTGAGCGTCAGCGGCATTTCCACGCCGATCGCCTACGAAATCGAGCTGATCGACTGCGAGTGACGCCCGGCTCGGCCGCGTGCTAGACACGTCGCCCCGCTTCACCTGGGCGGGCTGACCCACCGTGCTGCTCGCCCTGCTTGTCGCTGTCCTGGCTGTCGCGCTCGGAGCAGCATTGACGGCTGTCTCGGGAGCTCGCCCTACCGTGCTCGGCCTGCTGCGCACGTTCGCCGCCACCGCGGCCGCAGGCGTGGTGCTGACGCATCTGCTGCCGGAGGCGCTGTCGGGCGCCGGGCTCTGGGGAGCGCTGGCGTTCTTGGTGGGGCTCGTCGCTCCGATGCTGCTGCACCCGCTCATCGAGCAGCTCGCCTCGCGCCGGGCAGGGATGTCGCCGCGACGCCTGGCGCTCGAAGCCGGATTTTTTGGCTTACTCGTGCATCACGTGGGCGACGGCCTCGGCATCGGGGCCTACGCGGCGATGCCCGGCGGCGTGCTCGAGCACCTCGACGTGATCTTGGCGCTGATCGCGCACACCGTGCCGCTCGTGGCGGTCGTGACGCTCGCGTACCGCGGCGAGTATGGGCTCCCGGTAGCGCTGCGCCGCGCCGGCGCGCTCGCGGTGGCGAGCGTGGTGGGCGTCGGCATTTCCTTCGCGGTCCCGGCGAGCACGCTCGCGTCGGCGTCGGCTTGGATTGGCGCGCTAGTCGGCGGCGTGCTGCTGCACGTCGTCACGCACGACTGGCTCGAAGATCTGCCCAAGACGGAGGCGGCCCGCGTCGCAGATTTGCTCGCGGCCGCGCTCGGGTTGTCGCTCGTGCTGATCGGCGGGCACGAGCACGAGCACGGCGAAGAGCACGGCGTAGGGGAGCTCTTGGAGGTCGCCACGCGCGTCGCGATGCAGAGCGCGCCCTTCCTGTTGATTGGGCTCGCCCTCAGCTTCCTGCTCGGCCCGCGCGTGCATCGGGAGCTAGAGAAGCTCGGTAATTCGCTGCCGGTCGTGCTGGGGCGACGTCTCGGCTTCGCCTTCGGGGCAGAAGGCATCTTGCTCGGCCTCGGCACCTACGGCATCGCTTGGTCACTCGCGGCCTTCGCGGCCACCACGCTCGTCCCGCTGGTCGCGGGCGCCGTCGCGATGCTCGGCATCGCGATCGCCGGCGAAGACGCCGCGAAGCACACGGCCGAGCGTCTAGCGGCGCTTCCCCGCCGCGTCCCAAATCAGCTCGCCCGCTTCGATCGCATGACCGCCATCTGGCTGATCGCAGTGGCGCTGGCGGCCGTGCTCGCGCACGCCTTGCCCGGAGGCGCCCTGCTCGACTCTTTGGGCAAACCGAGCGAGCTGCTCATGAGCGGAGCCGTCGGCGCGCTGCTCGGAAGCGGCGGACCAATGGTGGTGACGTTCGGCGCACTCACGCAAAAGGGCTTGTCGCCGGGCGCAGCGCTGACGTGCGTGCTGCTCTCGAGCGCGCTCGGCGCCGCGATCTTGGTCGAGCTGTGGCGCACGCTCGGCCGGCGCGGCTTCGTGCCGGTCGTGATCTGGATGGTGTGCCTGACGGGGGCGCTCGGCATCGGCATCAACCAGGTCGCTCCGATCGCCAATCCGCTGAATTTCCCGGAGTCTGCCGGCCGAGGCGCGGCCGTGCTCTTGGGGCTACTGATCCTGCTGCGGGTCGAGCGGGTCGGCGTGAGGCGCTGGCTCGCAGGCTGGTTCGTGGCCGAGAACGAGCAGCATCACCATCACCACGGCCATGGGCATGGGCACACCCACGCTCACGAGCGCGCTCACTCGAACGAGACGCCGAACGGTAGCGCCGCGACCACTCGCTCGCCCGAAGCTAGCGGCCCGAGCGCCGAAGCGTAGCGGCGGAGCTCCACCGGGAGCCCGCGGATCACCAGCGAGCGCTCTCGATACGCGGCCAGCGCCTGCTGCACCTGCTCTTGATTGGCGTCTTCGCCTACCAGCAGCATCTCGAGCAAGCTGTCTTGATCGCCCTCGACGGTGACGGGAGAGTCGTCCGGCAGCTCTGCCAGCTTGCGCGCGTGACGGACCGCGTCGGTGACGCCGCCCAGCTGATCGACGAGCCCGCGCTCGAGCCCTTGCTTGCCGCTCCAGATGCGGCCCTGGGCGTGCTCTTCCACTTTTTCACGCGGCATCTTGCGTGAGTCGGAGACGCGCGTGATGAACAAATCGTAAACGGACTGCATGCTGGCGCGGATGCGCTCGCGCGTCGCGTCATCCCAGGTGCTGAACGGAGACTGCGCGGCCGCTCGCGCCGCCGCCCCGGGCTCGGGGCTGGCCGGAAACGTCTCGGTGTGCACGCCCACCTCTTCGAGCGCGCTCGACAGCACGATCTTGCCGCCGAACACGCCGATCGATCCGACGATGCTGGTCGGCTCGGCGATGATGCGATCCGCCGCGCAAGCCATGTAGTAACCGCCGCTGGCGGCCATGCCGCCCACGGACACCACCAGCGGCTTCTTCTTCTTGAGCTCGCGCAGCTCGTGCCAGATCAAGTCACTGGCGAGGGCCGAGCCTCCGGGCGAATCGATGCGGAGCACGACGGCCTTCACTGTGTCGTCGTTCTTGAGTCGGCGCAGCGTCTTCGTGATGGCGCGGGCGGTGATGCCGCCGCTCTCGAGCGGCCCCCCCGCATCCATGCTGATCGAGCCTTCCGCGGGGATGACGGCGACGTGCGGACGCGAGGTCGAGCTCTGGTTGCTGCCCGAGATGACGCGCAAGATTTCCGCGATGTCGGGCCCCGACGAGCCGCCGCTGCCGGCGCCGTAGCTCACTTTCACGCGCTCGGCCTTGGACAGCTTCTTCGCGTCCACGAGCGCCTCGGACTCGAAGCCGACCGCGTCGACCAAGCCGTGCGCCTTGGCTTCGTTCGGACTCCACGGGCCTTGCTCGAGCGCCGCGCGTACGCTCGCAGGTTTGCCGGCTTGCGTCGCTTGGTCGAGCCAGGCGTCACGGATCGCGCGCAGTGTCTCCGTGAGCGATTCGCGCGCCGCCTCGCTCGGGCCCTCACGCGTGAACGGCTCGGCGCCGCTCTTGAACTTGCCCACGTGCAGGAAATCCACGCCGACCTTCAGCTTGTCGAACAGGCCGCGCATGTACATGACCTGCGCCGCGATACCCACCGTGTCGGCCTCGCCCGCGGGGCTCAGCCACGTGCGCGAGCAGCCGCGCAGCGCCAGCGCCGCGCTCGAGTTACTGAGCACGTGCGCGTGGCAGACGACCGGCTTACCCTTCTTCTTCACCTTCTCGAACAGCGCGCCGAGCTCCTCGGTTTGCGCCCAGTCGAGCGAGGCGCCGCCGATCTTCACGAACGCGCCGCCGATGTCCGGATCGTCGACGATGCGCTCGACCGAGCGCGCGAGCGCCACGTAGGTGCGCGACGCGGGGGGCTGAAACAGCCCGCCCCCGATGCTCTCGGGCACGCCCGCCGTGAGATCGAACTGCGCCACCGTCTTGTCGAGCGTCGGTGAGCCGCTCGAGCCACTCGAGCCGCTGCGCGGGCGGCCGTGGCAGGCCACCACCGCGAGCAGCGGCAACACGAGCAGGGTCACGGAAAGCGATCGCTTCATGGAGCCCCCGGCAGGTCGGTCGAGTCGATGTGAGGCGCTTCTTTCGCTGGCGCCGGCTCTGGCTCGGGCGCGGCGGATGGCGTGACGTCTTTCGACGGCTCCGCCGCGCTGGGGGCCGCCTGCGGAGCGCTCGCGGCCTCGTTCAGGCGAGCCTGGGCGCGTACGCCGTAATCCGAGCCCGGTCCGACTTGATCGACGATGCGCCGGTACAGCACGAGCGCGCCCGCGCGGTTACCGGCGGCCCATTTCTGATCCGCGCTCGCGATCATCGCGGGGAGGTAGCTGGGGTTCTGGGCCAAGACCTGATCGTAGAGCTGCGCGGCACGAGTCGCATCCCCCCGGCGCCGCGCGACGTCACCCAACCCCGAGAGCGCCTCCACGTTACCGGGCTGATCGGCGAGCGCGGCGAGGTAGAGCGTCTCGGCGCGGCCCAAGTTGCCCGCGCGTACCGCGGCGGCCGCTTGGCTGAGGGCGGCGCGGAAATCGCTAGGGACGCCTGGTGTCGGTTTGTCTTCGGGCTGGACGCTGGTGTCGAGCTTCGGCAGCTTGCGGGGGTCGACCACCGAAAGCGGCGACGGCGCCGCGGAAGCACCAGCGGCGGCCGCGCCCGGCGCCCGCGACACGAAAGCGCGCAGCTCGTCGATCAGCACGTGCGGCTTGGGCTGCGCCTCGAGCTTCGCCAGCTCGGCGCGCGCCTCCGCGACGCGATCGGCGAGGACGAGCGCGTAAACCAGCGCCGCGCGCGCGCGCCCCGGCTCGCGCTCACCCGCGACCGCCGTGCGCAAGCGATCGATCACGCTCGCCCACACCGGCGCTGAGTCCGAGAGATCGAGCGCCGCGAGCACGAAGGCGTTCTCGGGCTGGCTGGCGTTGCTGCTCACCGGCGCGATCCACTCCCGCGCCTTGTCAGCGTCGCCGCTCAAGCGCATGGAGTCGACGCGCGCGCGGATCACGGTCGGATCTTCGGGCGCTACGGCGAACGCGCGGTCGGCGGCCTGCCGCGCCTTGCCGACGCGACGACCGAGCTCGCGGTGCGTCTCCGCCACCAGCTCCGTCGACGAAGGCTCGAGCAAGCGCAGCTTCAGCCAAAACACGTCGGCCCGCAGCGTCTCGAGCCGCGCCAAAGCGCCCAGCACCTTCACGTCTTTTTCCGCGAGCGCGCTGGCTTTGACGAGCTCTTCCTGCGCGCCCTCGTAGTCGCCCTCGTCGGCGAGCTGGTTGCCGTGCTTGAGCAAGTCCTTCACGCGGATGTCGGTCAGCGGCGCGGGCGTCGCGCTCGGCACCGTGGCGCCCACCAAGTAGCGGCGCCCCACCGTCGCGGCGATCAGGCCGAACATGCCCAGCGCGACCACCCCCACGATCCAGCGCGAGCGAGCACGCTGGGCATCGAAGGCGCGATCGGCGGCCGGCGTCGCCAGCTCGTCGTAGGAATGGAAGCTGCCTCGGCTGCTGATCGGCGCGCGGGGCGACGACTCTAGCGTGGCGCGAGGCGACGAGCGCGGCGATGACTCGAGCGGTCCGCGCGGCGCTGCGAACGGCGTCGAACGCGGCACGGTTTCCAGCGGAATTCGCGCGCTGTGCGGCGCCGAGCGCTCGCGCCGCTGCCGCTCGTAGTCGTCGAGCGCCATCGTGCTGGAGAGCGGCGTCGCCACTGAAGCGGCCGGCGTCATCGGCGTGGGCGCGCTCGGCGACGCATCGATCGACGGCAAGGTCGCACCGCCCGGCACCCCCGCGACCGTCGTCGTCACCGCGGAGGCAGCGGCGTCGGCCCTGGCTCGCGCGGCTTGTTGCTGGTGCGGCGCGTCTTCCACGGCCGGCAGCGTCACCGAGAGCGCTTCCAGCGGCGCGGACTCGGCTCGCATCGCGGAGGCGCTGATCGGCTCTGGCTCGCCGCCGCTTTCGGTGATGTACGGGAAGGGCGACGAGACGGTGCTGGCGACTTGAGAGGGCGGAATCGAGTTGGGGGGAGGCGCGACGCCGTGCAGCGTCCGCGGAACGCGCTCCTGTGTAGCCGCACCCTTGCCCCAGCTACTTTGGAAGAAGGGCTCGAGCTCGGCGATGGAGCTGAGCGGACGCGCCGGCTTCTGTCCGCGCGTCAACATGTCGCCGGGGCCCACCTTGCGGTCGGCGATGCCTCGCTGCAGCTCGCGCAGCGACGTGAACACGAGCTCGCGCCCTTCGGCCGTACGCACCACCCAGCGCTCGGGGCCGCCGCTGTGATGGCTCGGGTACACCTTGAACTGCAGCCCGCAGTTCGTGCACTTGACGGTCGTCCCCCGCTCCGAGATCAGCGCGTCGTCGAACTCGTACTCAGTGCCACAACGATTACAGCGAACGTCCATGAAGTGGGGCCGGGTGCGGGCTAGCTCGAGGACGACCGGCCGAGCGGCACGGACGGCGCTCGAGCGCGCGCAAAGCTTAGCGGGAGGTGACGAGCGTCGCGAGCCTTTCCCGTCCGCCGGAGACGATTGGTCGCCGCCGTGCGCGAGCGCTCGGATGACAGAATGGCGCAAGTCGCGCCGAACGCTCGCGCGACGGGCGGGGGGCAGGCCTTTTTGCTAGCCTCCGCCTGCGGCTCGCAGACCAGCTGCGCGGCTCGGAGCACCTCATGAAGAAATCGGCTTTCCTCGCGGCGCTGGGGCTCATCGGCATCGGCCTTTCGGGCTGTCCGATCTACGAGGAAGAGGGCTGCTACGACGACTACGATTGTGAGTACGGGTACTTGTGCGATGCCCACTCGGGCACCTGCTACGACACGGAGCGCCCGGATATCGACGACGAGAAGTCGTGCCGCAAGCCAAGCGACTGCGAGCCGAACCAAACCTGCAGTCGCTTCGGGGCCTGCTCCAGCGGCGACTGCCACTACTCGAGCATCGGCTGCGTGGAAGGCTACGTGTGCGCGCTGAGCGGAGGCCGTTACGCCTGCGTCGCCGACGCCTCGAACGGTGGCGATGGGGGCGCGGCGGCTGGCGGCGCTGCAGCTGGCGGCGCGGCGGCTGGCGGCGAGGCCGGCGAAGCGGGCGCTGGCGGGCAAGCCGCCTCGGGCGCAGGTAGCGGCTCTTGAGTTACTTCACGACGCGCAGGTAAGGCGGAAGCTCGCGCTTCTTCTTGTTGCCGGCGGCAGCCGTGCCGCCCGCGCGCCGTGCGGGCGAGCCTGCCGCAACGGCAGGAGCTGCCGGGGCCCGGCCGGGGCGCGCTTTTTCGGCAGCGGCTTCCGGCGCCGGGACGGCGGCGACAGGCTTCTTCTTCGGGCGCGAGGCTCGCGTCGCCTTCTCGGTTTCTTTCGCCTCTTTGGCCTTGCGCGCGCGCTTCTTCTTCTTGGCGTCGGCCTTGGCGGCCTGCTCGTCGGGCGACGGCTCGGTGCCCACCGCGTGCAGCGCGGCGCGCGGCTTGGCCTCTTCCTTCGGGCCCGTCACCACGTATTGACCGGCGACCTCCTTCGGCACGTCATCCGGCCACACCATGCCGCGACCGCTCGCGCCGATCAGCGCATAGACCGAGCTCCACGGCAGGTGGCAGTAGTGCGGTGAGTTACTGAAGCTCAGCGTGCACGAGATGCCCTCATCATCGACGTTCAGGTCGGGGATGGGCTTCGGCATGTTGAGGCCGATCTGCAGCACCAGCTGCGGCTGGCGCTTGAACCACGGCGGCACCTGCACCTCGTCCCCGCGCGGGTCGAGGTGAACCAAGACGGTAGCTTGCTCGAGCAGAGCGAGAGCCACGTCTTTCTTCGGCGGCAGGCGCGTCATGGGCATCTGGACGGGCGTTAATAACCCCTCGGGCGCCCAAAAGCCAGCGCAGCCTCGCCCCGGCGGAGGCCTTTCGGGGCTCGTTCAAGCCCTAAAAGTGTGCACGATTCGGCCAATTCCCCGCGGCTCCGCGAGGTCGCTCCAAGAATCGACCGAAAGCTCGACCTCGACGAGAGACGCCGTGGCCAGATGTTCAGAGCGCTGGGTCAGGACATAAATGAGCGCTTCGAGCCCGGGGTTGTGTCCGACGAGCATGACGCCCGCGTGCTCCCCACCGCGTGTGGCGAGCGCGGCGAGGTAGCTCGGCGGCGGCGCCAGGTAGAGCTCGTCGAGCAGCTGCAGCTCGGGCTGGGGCGAGAAGGCACGCAGGCACAGCTCGGCAGATTGACGAGCGCGCAGCGCCGTCGAGCTGAGCATGAGCGTCGGCCAATTGCTCTGCTCGAGCAGCCGCGAGACGGACCGCTGCACCTCGCCCACACCGCGCGCCGTGAGCTCGCGCTCGTGATCGGACGCCCCTGCCGACTCCGAGGCAGCGTGACCGTGGCGAAGGACGAACAGCGTCTTCATGCGCGCGCGCCGCAGCGCACCTGCTTACGCTACCATGAGGCGCCCCGATGACCGCGCGTATCCTGCTCGTGGAAGACGAGCCTGCCATTCTCGAGTCTTTGGCTTACGTGCTCAGCCGCGACGGTTTCTTGGTAGTGCCGGCGAAAAATGCCGCTGAGGCCGCCGCGCTCGCCGACGGAGCCGATCTGGTCGTGCTCGACCTGATGCTGCCCGATGGCAGCGGCTTCGACCTGATCCGCAGCTGGCGCGCCACGGCGCGGCCGATGCCCATCATCGTGCTGTCGAGCCGTGACGCCGAGGCCGACCGCGTGGCGGCGCTCGAGTCGGGCGCCGATGACTACGTCACCAAGCCGTTCTCGCCGCGCGAAATCGTCGCGCGAGTGCGAGCGGTGCTGCGCCGTAGCGCGCAAGGCGGTCCGCCTTCGCAGGGCGCGCCGGTGCGACCAGTACCGCCGCTCAGCACCGACCCGCGCACGCGCCGCGCGCTGGCCGGCGGGCGTGCGCTCGATCTCACGCGGGTCGAGTTCGATCTGCTGGCGACGCTGCTGGGCAGCCCCGGCCGCGTGTTCACGCGCGCGGAGCTGATCGATCGCGTGTGGGGTGACGGCTTTCGCATCACGGATCGCACCATCGACTCCCACGTCAAGGGGCTGCGAAAGAAGATCGCCGAAGCAGGCGCCGAGCCGTCGTGGATCGAGACGGTGCGGGGCGTGGGCTACCGGCTCAGCGACGACCCCACGAGCGTGGAGGCAACTTGAGCGAGACAGCCGCGTTCGTGCGGTTGGTCACCGTCGCGGCGGCGAGCATCGGCCTGATCTCGTTCGTGGCGTTCGTGGTGTCGCGGCTCTTGCGCACCCGCACGCGCGGCATGTCGATCCGCATGCAAGTCTTCTTGGCGTTGGCGCTGATCGTCGGCGCCTTCGCGTTCGGCTTGGGCTTGATGGTGGTGGACCGCATCGAGGCTCGCGCGGTGCGCATCGCGACGCAGGCCGCCAGCGACGAGGCCGCGTCGATCGCGGGGTTGGTCGCGAGTGAGGTGGATCGCAGCGGCGGCAAGCTGCGTGACGTGGCGCAGCGGCTCGAGCACGAACGCGAGCGGGGCGCCGACCTCCGGCTGCTACTGGTCGACGCCAATGGAGAGGTGATCTTCCCGAGGCGCCCCCCGGCGAGCGACGAGCAGGGCGTGGTCTTCGTCGATCACTCCGTGGTCGTTCGCGGCGAAAAAATCGGGGCCGTGCGCGTGATCAAGCCCACGGTCGTGATGAAGGCCCTGCTCGCCGACATGGCGCCGACGGTGCTCGTGATCAGTCTCGTCTTGGGGGCTGCCGCCGCCGCTGCCGCCGCCGTGATTGGGCGCGCCATCGCGGAGCCCATCGAGCGCCTGAGCGCGTTCGGCGAGCGGGTGAGCCGAGGCGAACGCACCGCCCCGCCTCCGCCGGAGTTCGGCCGCGAGGTCACGCGCCTCTCTCGCGCGCTCGATTCGATGCGCCGCGAGCTCTCCGGTCGACCGTTCGTCGAAACGTTCGCCGCGGATCTGTCGCACGAGCTGAAGAATCCGGTCGCCGCCATCCGCGCCAGCGCCGAGGTGCTGGAAGAGAGCGCGCTGGAAGAGCCGGCGCAAGCTCGCCACTTCGTGCAGCGCATCCGCGAAGCCAGCGAGCGCATCGAGCGGCTGCTGAGCGAGCTCGTCAGCCTCGCCCACATCGAAGCGCGCGGCGCCGAGACGTTCGAGCCCGTCGACCTGGCGCGCCTATCGCGCCGCACCCTCGATACGCTGGGTGACGACCGCCCGCGCGTCACGATCGTGTCGGAGGGCGACGTCAGAGTCAGCGGCGACGAGCTGTGGCTCACGCGCGCGGTCTCCAATTTGCTCGACAACGCGCTGGTCCACAGCGGCGCGGGCTCGCACGTTCAGCTCGAGGTCGTGCGACGCGACGAGGACGTGGTCGTGCGCGTGAAGAACGACGGCTCCGTCGCCCGCCACGTGCAAGACCGGCTGTTCAAGCGCTTCGTCACCACCCGCCCCGACAAAGGCGGCAGCGGCCTGGGGCTAGCGATCGTGCAAGCCGTCGCCGAAGCTCACGGAGGGCAGGCCGACCTGGAGACCGCCGGCCCGCCGGCTGTCACCTTCCGTTTGCGACTTCCGGCCGCCCGCCTGCGCGCTACCCTCACGGGTGGATGAGCACCCAATCATTATACATTTCATGCAGTTCGGTGTATGGACGGCGCCCTGGTTGCGCCGGCCGCGCAGCCTGCTCGACCCGTCTCGCGTTTCTCCACCAAAGCTCCATCAACGGTTGGCTCAGGATGTGGGAGCTTGTGAGGCGAACTTTGGCCCTAAGGCCGCCGAGATCGGCAGCCGCGCGGCTCTGAACCGTATCCTTCCCATCGAGGCTTGCTCACTTGGCTCACGCTCACAACGGTAACGGCAAGAACGGTAAGAAGATCCCCCGTCACGTCGCCATCATCATGGATGGCAACGGTCGCTGGGCACAAGCGCGAGGCCTCGATCGCGCCGAGGGTCACGCCGAAGGTGCTCGTGCCGTGCGCGAAGCCGTCGAAACGTCGACGCGCCTCGGCATCCAATACTTGACGCTGTACGCGTTCAGCGTCGCGAACTGGGCGCGCCCGCGCCCCGAGGTCGAAGCCCTGATGCGGCTTCTGGTCGAGTTCGCCAAGCAAGAGCGCGCTGACCTGCGCCAGAACGGCATTCGCGTGAACGTGATCGGCAACCTCGAAGACCTGCCGACCGACACGCGTCACGCCGTCGAAGATCTGATCGAATACACGCGCGACGGCGAACGCATGACGCTCACCCTCGCGCTCTCGTACGGCGGTCGCCAAGACATCGTCGAGGCGGCGCGCTCGCTCGCCGTTCGCGCCCGCGCCGGCCTGGTGCTCCCGGAAGAAATCGACGAAACCTTCTTCCACCGCCAGATGACCACGCACGACCTGCCCGATGTCGATCTCCTGATCCGCACCGGCGGCGAGACGCGCGTCAGCGACTTCCTCCTGTTCGAGTCCGCTTACGCGGAGCTCGTTTTCCTGCCCATCATGTGGCCCGAGTTCGCGGCCGCCACCCTCGTCGACGCCATCGACACCTACAACGGCAAAGAGCGCCGCTTCGGCAAGACGTCGGAGCAAGTTCAAGGCCTCGTGGTCGCGCACCCGTTCGATCCGCTGGATAGGCCTTCCTGAGCGGGTCAGCTCTTCAGCCTCGGCGGGCGGTTGAGCGCTTGGGGAGCGCGGTTTTGGGGGCGAGCGCTTGGGACGCTTCTAGAACGAGTATTCCACGGTGTTGAGGGACTTCACTTTGGCTGGCCAGGTGAGGCCCTGAATGCGGTCTTTGACGCAGGCGACGAGCTTGTCGTTCTTGGGCGTTGCGGTGACGTCGATGCCGACGGGTTTGCCGTCCCAGACGGCAATGAGCAGCTTGATCTTGGCGGCGCCGGGCTTGCACGGCTCGTAGACGGCGAAGTCTTGGATGGGCTTGCTCAGCGTCTCCTGATCGATGTTCGCGCGCTCGGCACCCTGCGGCACCGCCTTGATGGCTTCGGCAACCGACATGCCCTCGGTGAAAGCTGGCTCGGGCGCGGGCGGCTTCTCGGCAGGCTTCGGCTCTGTCGGCTCTTCCGCGACCTCGAGCGGCGGCGCAGGCGGCGCTACCTCCACGGGCGGGGCCTCGGCGTCGGGCACCTGCGGCGCAGGCTCCGATCCACCGCAAGCAACGAAGAACAGGCTCAACACCGAGAACGCGGCCAGTGCTCTCATGCGCGCAACATACCCAAGTCGAGCAGCGTTGAGTAGCCCCGCGGCCTGCTCGACGCCGCGCGGCGCCTCGAAAAGGAGGACGATAGCCGGACGAGGAGCGCGACGCTCGGCTCGAACGCACCGTCAGCGCGCCGCGGCCTCGAGACGCGCGGCGGGATCGAAGCGGAAAAACGCCGCCAGCTCGCGATACAGCGCCGCGTGCTGCGCCGCGAGAGCACGCGGCTTTTCGAAGAACTGCTCCACCAGCACCGCGAAAAACTCGGGCGCGTTCGTCGCGCCGTAGGGGTCGATGGTCGTGGGGCGGTGGCGCTCCAGATCCTCGATCAGCGCCGCGTATTCGCGCCCGGCGACCTTGGACCAGACGGCGTAGCGGTCGAGGCTGCCAAGCTCCGGCGTCCCGTCCATACCGCCATCTTCGGCGTCTAGCTGGTGCGCGAACTCGTGCAGCACCACGTCGTGGCCGTCAACTGGGTTGGCAGCTCCAGCCTGCGCGGCGGCCCAGGAAATCACCACGGCGCCGCGCTGCCACGACTCGCCGAGCCGCGCCTCATTCCCTTCGAAGTGCACGTAGCCCTCTCGCTTCGTGACCGAGGCCTGGTAGGTCGAGGGATACACGATGATGGTATCCAGCTCCGGGTAGAGCGGCTCGTCGAGCTCCACACGCCACAGCACGAGCAAGCACGCCCGGCCCGCGATGGCCACGCGCATCTCGTAGGTCAGCGTGAGCCCCCCGGCAGCCTCGAAGCTCTTCTCCGAGTTGAAGATGCGTACCAGCGCCTCGAGCCGCTCGCGCTCGGCGCCCGTCAGGAGCTGAGCGCACGGCACCGTTCGCAGCAGCAGCTCGCGTAGCTCGACCGGGAACGGCTGAGCGATGACATCCGCTCGGCTCAGCCGTCTCCACCAGTCGAACATGCTCAGCGGACGCGGCGGCGGCGCGCGAGCGCGGAACCGCCGAACAAGCCCATCAAGATCAGCGCGCCGATACCCGAAGTATTGGTGCCGGGCAGCGAGCAGTCACAGCCTTTCGCTTCGATGGCGTTACCCTGCGCACCGACGCCACTGCCTTCGTCGTTACGGCTGCCGCCGTTACCGGTGCCCGGCGAGATGACGATACCGCCGTCGTCATCGCCGCTCCCGCCCGCGCCGTTGCCCGCGCCGCCGCTACCCGCGGTCGGATCATCGACGCAGGCGCCGGTCGTACATACCTGGCCCTTCGGGCAAGTGACGCCGTCGCAATTATCGACGCACTCGCCCGCCACGCAGCGCGCGCCCTCGGCACAAGTTTGATCCTTGCAGGCGTTGTCGATGCACAGGTGCTCGATGCAGCTCTGTCCGTCGCCGCAGCCCCGGCAGTCGCAGCTGGTGCACACGCCGACGACGGTGTCGCCGTCGCTGCTCACGCGCGGCTCGCAAGCGAAGCCGCTGTCACACTCGACCCCCTCGCACACGTCGACGCACACGCCCCGGCGGCAAGTGGCGCCATACGGGCAGACCACGTCGTCACACGCGCCAATGCACTCACCCGCGACGCAAACTTCGCCTTCGTCGCAGTCCTTCTTGGCGCAGGCGTCTTCGATGCACACGCCTTGGACGCACGCGAAGCCGGGGTCACAGCGAAATTCGCCGGTTCCGCAGGGCGGCTGGCAGCTCCCTTTGACGCAGATTTCGCCCTTCGGACACAAATCGTCGCCCTCGTCCGTCTCGCCATCGCAGTTGTCGTCGATGGCGTTGCATTTCTCGGCGCTGGGCTCCTGCGTCGCGACGCACACCAGCTCGCCATCGCGGCACTGCATGACGCCGTCGCCGCACGCCCCCACGCCATCGGGCACTTCGCACGGATCGCCGCCACCTGCGCACTGAATGCCGGTGACGAACGTCATCAAATCTTCGAAGTCGTTGTCGCCGCCGCCCGTCTGATCTTCCCAGCCAAAGTAGAAGGCGTTCGGGTTCGCGCGGCTCTGCCAAACCAAGAGATGGATGAGGTCGTCACCATCGCTGTTGAAGGCGCGCTGCGAAAAGAACAGGTTCGTCGGCTTGGCAGTCAGCGTCGGCCCGAGCGGGTCGGGCGTCGTCGTCACGCAGCCGGCGCCGTTGTTGGCGAGAAAGAAGCCAATCTCAGGCACGTCTTTCGGGATGGTGAGCGTCTTTTCCACTCCCACCGCGTCGTTGCAACCGAGGAAGACGTGGAGGTCACTGAGCTCGGGAGCCAGCGCCTTGCCGTCGTCATCGCGCTTCACCTCGTACCAACCGAAGGTGTTCTTGTAGTCCGCGCCGCGGGCCACGACCCGGAACGTCAGCTCACAGAGCGGGCTGAACGTCTCTTGGCTGATGGTGGCGGTGTCGACTGCGTTGATGTCACCGTCGCCGCCCTCCGCCCTCTCGTTGTCGTTGATGCAAACGGATGCGTGGCCGTTGCACTCGGTGCCCGACCTTTCCCTCGGGATGATGATGCCACCCGTTTGCATCACCTGCGCTTGCGCGGACCCGGCAGCCCCCACCCAACAAAGCCCCAGGGCCAAGCCCAGCCGGATGGCCGATGTGCGACACGCCCGCACGAGAGACAACATCATGCGGGCAGCTTAACACTGGTTAGTAGCGGCGCCGTTCGCGAGCAGGCAAGCGCGCGCGAATAGGTGGGATAGGCGCGCTTCGTCAACCACGATGTCGCGCTCAAACAAGGGACGCTATTGCCCCGGGCGGACGCTTATTGCCTCGGGCGAGGCGCTAGCGATGCACGACGCCGTGGGGCGTGGGGGCGCGCGCTAGGTCGGACTTCGCGAGGCCGCTGGCCGCGCGCAACGTCGCCAGGCTCTTCAAGGTGAAGCCGTCGGCGTCGGTGCTCACCACGCCCGCGCGCTCCCAGCGCGCCAAGACGCGAATCGCCGTCTCGAACGACGTCGAGACGAGATCGGCCAGCTCCTGTCGCGACAACGGAACGGGAATGCGCGACGTGCCGTCGTCGAAGTCATCGCCCAGCTGCTCGTAGAACTTGAGCAGCAGCGTGGCGAGGCGCGCCTCCACCGACCCCGCGCTCAGCACGTCGATCTTGTCGTGCAAGAGCGCGAGCCTCGTTTCGAGGCAGCAGAGCAGGTTCAGGCTCAGCGCAGCGTCGCGGCGAATGGCGTCGAGCGCTTCCACGCGCGGAATGCTGGCCACCGTCACGCTCGTGGTGGCCGCAATGCAAGCCGTGGGAAACGGGATGCCCTTGATCAGCGCCAGCTCGCCGATCGGACTCGACGGCCCGAACAGACCGCAAATTGCCGAACGACCGTGCGGCGCTGGCCGCACCAGCTTCACGAGGCCAGCCCTGACGACCATCAGCGCTCGCGGCTCGTCACCGGTGCGCCACAGGTGCTCACCTCGCTGATACGTATGCGTGGTCGCGATGCCCGCGAGGTGACGCGCTCGGCTCGCCTCCACGTTGGCGAAGAGCGGCGAGCGCTCGAGGAAAGAGCGAGCTTGCATGACAGGTATGTAGCGCAATCTCGAGGAAGGGCGCTCGCTCAGCTCTTGAAGCCGCGCACGAGCTTGACCAGCTCATCGACGACCTCGGGCTTCTGCTCGAGGTCGGGGTTCGGAGGCATGCCCGGGCTCTTACCGACGCCCGCGCCGCCCTTGACGATGATCGCGCGCAGCTGCTCGTCTTTCACGCTATCCTGCCACACCGAGTCGGTGAACGAGCGCGGCTTGGGCTCGAGCGCAGCCCCACCCGGACCGTCTCCGCGCCCACTCTCGCCATGGCACACCGTGCAGCGCAGCCGATAAATCTGCTTCGCCGCCGAGACAGGGCTCTCAACCACGGGCGCCGCCGGCTTCTCGGGCTCCGGCGCAGGCTTCGCAGCCTCCGGAGCCGCTTCCGGTTGCGTCTTCGACTGACACCCCAGCACCATCGCCGAGCCGCAAGCCACCACCAACACTCCCAGAATTTTCGCTCTTCGCAGCATCTTGGCCGCCGCCGAACCTACGTTCCACCCCCGCCCCTCGCCATGACGCCCGTCATGCCCCCCTCCACCACGACGCGCGGCATCAGCCCCTCCCCAAAACCCCGCCAATTTCAGCCACGAGCCCGCGCGCGCTGCCTTTTTCGTCGGATTTCGCCGCCCAATCGAGTACTTAACGGCCCCACACGCGCCCGTAGCTCAGCTGGATAGAGCAGTGGATTTCTAATCCACCGGTCAGGGGTTCGAGTCCCTTCGGGCGTGCCAAGTATCTTCACGAAGCAGATCGCGACGTTGCACGCGGTCGGCCGTGCCGAAAAGAATCCACTGCGGCCAGCCGTGCCGAATCTGTGCCGAATTGAGCAGCGCTGGGGCCCATCCACGGCGACCTCGTACCGCAACACCTACCTGAGGACGGCGCGCAGATGAGCGTCGGCGTTCGTCGGTCTCCAACGTTCAGCTAGGTACCACTGGACTGCGTCAGGGACCGCGGCGAGCGCGCGGGCCACACATTCCGCCGCCGTGTCTCGTAGCGAGATCAGCCACGCCCGAGTCCTTTGTCGCTGCTTGAACCGCTGGCAACGCGCATCACCCTCAAAGAGTGCGCGCGCGGCATCTTCCAGCAAGCCCCAGGCTTCGTGCCCAGCCGCAGCTTCAGCAATCCACTGCAGGCGAAGCAAACGATCGTTGGAGCTGTCGTAGTCGCGGCCTCGCCAACTATTGAGTAGATGGTTGAGAAGGCGTTCGATCATCGTCTCTACATCGGTAGCGCGATTAGCGACGAGGTTTTCGATTGCAGGGCGCGGCAAGAGGCCAATTGCATCCAGCCAAAGCTCGTCGTCGTCAGGATGAGCAACAGCAAGATCAATAACCTCGTCGATAGCCGGCAGCTCCCCTCGTTCGAGCAAGGAGTCGAGCTCGGCGATTCGTTCCACGGGCAGCTTGGTCGAACCTGTCCTAACGCTTTGTGTGTCTTGGAGCAGCCGGAGGAGTTCCGACATCTTGGCAATGCGGCGAAGGACATCGTGATGCGTCGTCTGTTGAATGAACTGGCGCCATCGACCTTGCACGTTCTGCGCGAGGTTGGGTCGGGGAACTTGGCGGAGTAGCCCGTAGCCGAACACCCGCCCAAGGCTGTAAACGTCACTGTGCTCGTCAGCCTCATGTCCATCGTTCGCTACTTCTGGTGCCACGAAGCCCTCCGTCCCAAACGGTTGCCCTGGTTCAGTTCGCATCGTGCTCGTCATGCCGCGTGGTCGCCTAACCAGACCCCAGTCAGCCACCACCCATCGCTGCCCTTCGGCTGATCTCAGACGCAGCACGTTCCGAGGAGTCACGTCTCGGTGCACGAGACCAAGTGTTGCCGCGCACGCTGGCTGATGGCGATTCGAGCAGGGTGCGTGATGGGCATTGGCGACGGTGCGCGATGGCTGCCACAAAAGGCGATGGCCATCGCGTAGGCCGGCGGTGACGCGCCAGCTCA
>JAEYWK010000261.1 GCA_023431345.1 Pseudomonadota bacterium | reverse complement strand
CTTGAGCGACTGTGGAAGGACTGCCCGGTAGTGAAGCTGCCGGAAGGTCTGTGAGCAGGCTCTTTCTGGTCCGGCATGGCCAGACCGACTGGAACGTGGCGGGGCGGCTTCAAGGGACATCGGATGTCCCTTTGAATGCGTACGGTGCCGTTCAGGCTGCCGTTACCGCACAATCACTCGCCGACGCCTCGCTTGAGTCGCCCACGGTGGTCACCTCGCCACTGAGCAGGGCACGGGCCACCGCTGCAGCTATCGCGACTGCGCTGGGATGTGAACTCCATGTGGATGCCCGCCTCACGGAACGCGCCTACGGCGTGTGGGAGGGCCTTGTGGAGGCCGAGAGGCGCGAGGCGTACCCCGAGGCGCACGAGGTGTGGAAGGCGCGCGGAGAGCCTGCCATCGAAGGCTATGAGCGCCATGCACAGGTTGCTGCCCGCATGCACGCCGCGATCGAGGAATGGCTGGAGCGGGCGCCAGGCGACCTCATCATGGTCACGCATGGCAGTTCAGGGCGGATGGCAATCCTTGACCTATTGGGACTGCCCACGGGTGGCCATGCCATTGGGAACCTTGAGAATGCCGCGTGGTCTCGCCTCAGCCGCACCTCACAGGGGGAGTGGTCGCTAGAGCGCCACAATGTGGGCGCGGATTAGCAAGCAAGCCTGAGTGTGGGCTAGTATCAAACCCGCTCTGATGAGTAATCAGGGGCTGTGGCGCAGCTGGTAGCGCACCTGCATGGCATGCAGGGGGTCAGGGGTTCGAGTCCCCTCAGCTCCACCCGACGCACGAGGTTCAAACTTTCGCCTGATCCATCATTTGGCGGGGTTTGGGCCTCGTGTGCTGTGAGGGTCCCACCGCCAGCCCACCCGGCGGCGTCGGCTTGGACGCCGGGGTCGAGGAGCATGTCGAAGGGGCGGGCGTGCTCGACGCGCAGCTGCTCCCCGTCGTCGTCTTCGAGGTAGATGCGGGTGAAGAAGGCTTGGTTGCACAGGCGCCGGTTAGCGTCGTCGCAGCGGGCGTAGATGTCGGCGCAGTTAGCGAGCAGGTCGAGCGCGTCGTCGAGGTGGACGCGAGCGTCTGCGTACTCGCCGTGGTGGGCGTCGATGCGCCGGTTCACCTGGTCCAGCTCGGCGAGGACGCGGTCCTGCTCGCGCTTGAGCACCGTCAGCGGGATGGCGTCGGCGTAGTGGGCCTGGACGAGCTTGGTCTGCTCGCTCTCCAGCCGGTTCCGGTTGGCGGTCAGGTTCTCCAGCTCGTTGGCCTCGGCGGACATGAGCCGGTCGAACTCGTGGTGCAGCATCCCGGCGAGGGCCTGGCGCATGGCGGGGGTGATCTGTATGCGCTGGTAGTAGTCGGCGATCAGTTCCTCGACGTGCTCGATGAGCAGCGCCGAGCGGGTGCAGTCGGTCCGCTTGGCGTGCCTGCCGCCGCACACGAAGTAGGGGTAGTGAACCGC
Organism: Pseudomonadota bacterium; assembly: GCA_023431345.1. GTDB lineage: Bacteria > Myxococcota_A > Polyangia > Polyangiales > Polyangiaceae > PMG-095. The sequence goes on along the minus strand of JAEYWK010000261.1, from coordinate 9,217 downwards.
CCCGGGTTTCGTAGAGGCTCTCAATCCACGGAGGATGAGAGTCATGGCAGCACCGAGGAAGTACCCCGACGAGCTTCGCGAGCGTGCGATCCGACTCGTGCTCGAAGCGAAGAAGGATCCCGGCTCTGCGTCCGGCGCGTGCCGGCGCATCGGCGAGCAGCTCGGGATCAATCCCGAGACGTTGCGCGGCTGGGTCCAGCGCGCTGAGATCGACGGTGGCATCCGCCCGGGCACCACGACCGCCGAGGCCGAGCGGCTGGCCGAGCTCGAGCGCGAGGTCCGCGAGCTGCGCCGGGCGAACGCGATCCTGCGCAGCACGTCGGCTTTCTTCGCGGCGGAGCTCGACCGCCCGTCGACCAGGTAGTGGAGTTCATCGACTCCCATCGCTCCGAGTTCGGGGTCGAGCCGATCTGCAAGGAACTGCAGGTCGCCCCGAGCACCTACTACGCGGCCAAGTCCCGTCCGCCATCGGCGAGGTCGCTGGCTGATGCGCAGCTGAGCGAGGTGATCAAAACCGAGCACGAGGCGAACTACGGGGTCTATGGGGCGCGCAAGATGTGGAAGCACCTGCACCGAGTCGGTCATCCGGTCGCGCGTTGCACCGTCGAACGACTGATGCGCTCGGCGGGCTTGCACGGCGTGGTCCGTGGCCGGGCCAAGCGCACCACGGTCCCCGGCAAGGACGGGCGCCGGGCAGGGGACCTGGTCAATCGTGCGTTCACCGCGACCGCGCCGAATCAGTTGTGGGTAGCGGACTTCACCTACGTGCGCACCTGGGCCGGGTTCACCTACGTCGCCTTCGTCATCGACGTGTTCTCCCGCAAGATCGTCGGCTGGAAGGCCGACACCACGATGCGCGCGGACCTGGTCACCGACACCCTCGAGATGGTCGTGTGGTCCCGCGGACGGGCCGGCGTCGCTGACCTGACCGGCCTGATCCACCACACCGACGCCGGAGCCCAGTACGTCTCCCTGGCGCTGACCGAGCGCCTGGCCGCCCTGGGGATGCGCGCCTCGATCGGCACCGTCGGCGACGCTTACGATAACGCCCTGGCCGAGTCCACGATCGGACTGTTCAAGACCGAACTCATCCGTCGGCACGGCCCCTGGCGCACCCTCGACGACGTCGAGATCGCGACCCTCGAGTGGGTCGACTGGTTCAACAACACCCGCCTGCACACCGAGCTCGGCGACATCCCACCGGCCGAACACGAAGCGTTCCACTACCGTCAGATCACCGCGTCAACGACACTGGAAACCACAGAACCGAGCCTCCACTGAACCCGGGGCGGTTCATAGTTCTGCTGAAGCGTCTCAGGGCGCGACCCACTATCGGAATGCTGGGGGCGTGTCTCGTCCCAACCGGCTCGTTGGTCACTGGCGCTCTACGGCCAGAGGTTGTGTGTTGATTGTTGACGCTGGCCGAGATCGGTGCGCGCCTCGATGTGCCGGCCAGGACACCGCATGTCGCTCGGTGCTCGAAGCGGTTGGCACTATCCGCCCGCCGGGACGAAGGGCGAGAGCATGAAGTGGCGGAGCCAGCGGGTTTTGGTGGCTCGGTAGTTGTGGACGGAGACGAGTCGTGGAGTCATCTCCCAGGGCATGGTTGCCAGAAGCGAGCTGGGGCACGTAGACAAGGTCCCTTGACAATATGGCATGCACCCTTTACATTGGGCGGATGGAGACCTCTGAATGCAAGAGCACGAGCGACATCGCTCGCTCCCGTTCGGCAACTCGCGATCTCCTGCCCGGACTGGCGGTCCTTGTAGTCAGCCAGGCGTCGCTCAGCGCCTTCGCCCCAAACGCCGCGACCGAAGGCCTCCATCTGGCGTGGGCCTTGTCGCCGCTGGTCGGCATCGGGCTCCTAGTGTGGGCTCAGATCAGGATTATCGGCCGATCCGACGAGCGCGAGCGGGCGGCCGAGTTGTCGGCGATGGCCGTCGGGTTCGGAGTCGTCATCGTCGCCCTTGCCGCGGTCGGCGTGTTCCAGGCCGCCGGAATCGGCGATGCCCGCCAGCAGGTCCAAGTCGTCACGGCGCTGGGGATCGCCGCCTGGATCATCGCCTCGTGGCGGGCAAGAGCTTCGTGATCAACCGGGTCCGCGAGCTGAGGGTGGTCCGCCGCTGGAGCCAGGCCGACTTGGCCGATCGCCTCGACGTGTCACGCCAGACGGTCAACTCGATCGAGAACGGCCGCTACGACCCGAGCCTTCCCCTCGCCTTCAGGATCGCCGAGGTCTTCTCTCGACCCATCGAGGAGATCTTCTTCCCGTCGGGCGATCCGCCTCTATCAGAGGTGCCGGTCGACTCCCGAAGAGGAGGAGCAAGTGCCTGAACACCCACCTACCGAAAGGACTCCCGCCATGCTGGCTGAGGATCTCGCAATGTTGCTCCACGACCCTGAGACGGGCCGGCTGCTGGTTTCCTCTGATCGGGCGAACCTCGTCCTCGGGGGAGCCCTTCTCGCCGACCTCGCCGACCTCGACCGTATCGAGCTGAGCGAGCCTCACCGGGCGACGAAGAACCGGACCGTCGCCGTCGTCGATCCCACCCCCACGGGCGATCCCGTACTCGACGAGGCGCTGCAACGCATCATCTCCGGCCGGGCGAGACGCTCGCACGTCGTGGTCTCGAAGATCTCCTCCGTAGCCAGGGATCGTCTAAAGGGGAGTTCTCCCGGTCGGGTGGGGGAGGCGGAGGAACTCAAGCGGGAACTGCGCCAGGTCCTGGATGGCGAGCGCAGCCCGACTCTTCGCGAGGCTGCGATCGTCTCACTGCTCCAGGGCGCGGGGAGAACAGCCAAGGTCGTGGGTGACGCAGGGCTTGGCGGCCGCGAGCTGAAAAGACGTGCGAAGGCCATCGCCGAGGGCAACGCGGCTGGCGAGGCGGTCCGCCAAGCCCTCAACGCCGCCGCGTTCTGACACACGAATTCACCGACTCTGTGACTCTCGGTGACCAGGGCAGCCGCTCCAACCAGATCGCCGTACTTGCCGACCCCACCGGGACTCAGCTCGCGCTGCTCACCCCGACACGACGGGACTAGACGCAAGCCGGAGTTGGCCAAGATGTCGCTCGCCGCCAGCGCCGCCAATGCGCAAGGGCGAGCGGTATCAGACGAGTTCGGCCCGATTCTTGCGCGGACTCGAACCGTCCTTATCCCGGTAGGTCCGCTCGCGTGCGACGGCATCAAGTTGATCTTCGTGAGAGCTGGGTCAGCCATCTTGTTCAGCAAGTCTGGCGACCAACGCGTCAACTTCGGCGACGTGGTGCTCCTCGGGCAGAACACGCTCAGCGGCGGCGAACCGGACGACTGGATCACGGTCACCACCGTCACCTTGGGCTGGCGTGGCGAAACCCACGATGCTGCGACAGGGCTGATCTGGCTGCGGGCTCGCTGGTATGACCCAGCAACCGCGAGGTTCCTCAGCGCTGACCCGTGGCACGGCGACCCCTCCAACCCCATCAGCCTCAACCGCTACGTCTATGGCAACGCAGACCCCGTCAACATGCACGACCCAACAGGGCGCTACGCCACTGGCACGTACACCGAGCAGGCTGCGACCATGTCGGTCGCGAACGTATTGTTCAACATTGGCGCTGGCGTGGCGAGCAGTGTGCTGGGCTACGTGTTGGCCGATCTCGCGATGAACGCGATCAACCCCACGTCCGACCCGAACATCCCAAATGTGGATGACCCGTACGACGACCGCCGTGGGATCGACGGTGGCCACGGGCCTGAACCGCAACCCCAGCCCAAACCTGCCCCGATCATCCCCGGCGGCCCCAACGACCCACCTAAGACTCTGATCGATACCTGCACGCTGGATCCCGACACTCCCGACACTTTGTATCTCTACCAGCGCACGTGGCAGGCGGAGGAGATACTGAGTACAGGTGTTCGTAGTCCAAGTGGCGTTGGGCTGACGTGGTTGACCTCAACTCGGTTCTCATCGGGGGCCGCAGCCCAGGCTGCACTGGCTCTTCCCGGCGAAGCACCGACGGGATTCTTCGAAGTGCCGCTCGATCGATTGCCGTACCTCTGCGGGCCGTTTGAAGTGGAGCCCAATTTCGGCCAACCTGGCGGCGGGAATGAGTACTGGACTACCCGCGATATAGACATGGGAGGACTCGCATGGCATCCGATTCCGTAGGTAGCGAGTTCTTGTGTGTTTGGGACGAACCGTATTACGGTCCGCGGACGTTGATCGTGCGGGCATACGATGTTCGCGACGTGCGGGCCCGGTTTCCCAAGGCACAAGTAATGCCGGTCGAGCACCAGACCATTCGCTCTCCGGAGATTGTTGAACGGATGCGTTATGCCGTCGGTCCGTACCAAGATCCCACGGCGCCCGTTGCAGGACGCAGCGAAGCGGCGCGCGCCAAATTTCTCGCGGAGCGAGATCGTTACCAGGAATCCCTGCGCGCGTCGCGCCGTGCCGCTGGAGATGATGATCCGTTCATCCAACAGGTGCTCCAGCGGCCGCTTTGGGTAGAGATTGATGATGAAGACACCATCGCACTCGCGGTCCGAGACTGGCCAGAGGTCTGACGCGGCACCTATGTGTGCTCGGGACTTGCAGAGGTTGATCGGTTGTCGGTGTTCAAACGTACCGAGAATCTGGCGCACCCGGTCGTGAAGCTGACGTCTGGCATCGGCGCGCCCTCCTCGGCTGGATGTCGCACTTGGCGGGCCTTGTGCGTGGGAACACGATCGGCTTCCCCTACGACAAGGTCTGACAAGCGTTTCCCGGAAGGCATTGAACTCCGTCGCGCGGAGTCTTAACCGCACGCGCGCGACCTGGCCCCGGCGTCGGCCGTATTGCCTGTTCTCAGACCGCTTACGGAGACAGCAACTATTTGACGGGCGTGATTGACGCGCTTGGCCGTGTGCCGGCGCGCAACGAGTACGACTCGAGTGGGCGTCTCATTGCGGTGGTGGATGCTGCGGGCAACCGGATTGAGATTTCCTCTGACCCGGATGGGCGTATGGAGACGGTCACGGATCGCTTGGGTCACACCACGGTGAGGGTGCTGGATGAGCGCGGCCGTTTGGTGGGGACCACGTTTGCGGATGGCACGTCGATGTCGTCGGTGTTTGATGCGGCCGGTCAGGTCGTCTCGCAGACCTCTGCTGCGGGGACTGTGAGTTTTGTGTATGACTTGCGTGGTCGGGCCGTCTCGGTCACGGGCCTCGATGGCGGGGTTACCTCGTATGTGTATGACGCTGCGGGGCCGGGTGGTGTTGGAGACCGCGCCTGATGGTGCGTCCATGACGTATGTCTATGACGCCAATGGGCGCTTGGAGTCGGCAACGGACGCGCTCGGCAACACCGCGAGTGTGGTCTATGACGGTAATGGTCAGCGGGTGGCTGTCACGGACCCGTTGGGTCGTGAACGCGTCTGGAGTTTGGATGCGGTGGGCCGGTTGCTGAGTTACTCGGTGGCTGGTGATGTGCAGTTGACGCAGGTGTTTGATGCTGCGGGCAGGCTCACGCAGCGCACGTTCGGGGACGGCTCCAGTACGGGGTATGTGTATGACTCTGCAGGTCGTTTGACGGGTATTGACTATCCGGACAGGGCCGATGCGGTGATCACGTACTCGGATGCTGGGCGGCGTGAGTCGGTCACGGATCACCGTGGTGTGACGTCGTATGCGTATGACTCGCGTGGGCGCTTGGTGACCGTTGTGGCTCCGGAGGGCACTGTCGAGTACGCCTATGACAATGCTGGGCGCGTGGTGTCGATGACCACTGCGGTCGGGACCACCTCGTATACGCGTGATGAACTCGGGCGCATCAGCCAGGTCACGGACCCTGATGGCGGCATCTACGCCATCGTCCGCGATGCTGCTGGCCGGGTCACGTCCATGGTGTTCCCCAACGGCGTGACCGAGGCCTACACCTACGACGCTGCGGGCCGGCCCATGACGGTCACGGTCACCGATGCTGGTGGGACAGTGTTGGCGTCGTTTGAGGCCACCCGTGACACCGTGGGCCGCATCACGGCACTGAACGACAGTGTTGCTGGTGTTGATGTGGACCGGGCGTTTGGTTACGACGCTGCCGGACGCCTCACGCAAGTGGTCTCCGACGCTTCAGGCGCACCATCAACCACGGACTACACCCTGGATGGTTTGGGCAACCGAGTCACCACCACCCTGGACGGCAGTGCCAGTGCGGCGACGGTGAGCACCCTGGACCAACTCACCGGCCTGGGTGGGGACGCGTTCACGTATGACGACGCCGGAAGGCTCACCTCAGCGACCCGCACCGGAAGTACCTCGACCTACAACTGGACGTCTCAGGGTGAGCTCGCGCAGGTGACCACACCAGGCGCGAGCGTGGACTACGCATACGACCTCGATGGGAACGTCGTCTCCCGCACCGAGGGCGGCGACACCGTCGAGTTCGTCTATGACACCCTGACGGGGCTGCCCCGTGCCGTGTCCGCGTCTGATGGTTCCTGGTGGCTGTATGTCGACGGCGTGCCGCTCGCACAACACACCAGCACCGGGACCACCGCGTACTTGCACACGGATGTCCGTGGTGACGTGCGCCTCGCGACCGATGCTGCCGGGACTGTGACGGACACCTGGACCTACAGCGTCGATGGCGAACTCGTAGCCCGCACAGGCACCACCCACGTCACGGTGGGGTGGCGTGGCGAAACTCACGACAGTGCGACAGGTCTGATCTGGCTGCGGGCACGTTGGTATGACCCAGCAACCGCACGGTTCTTGTCAGCTGACCCGTGGCATGGCGACCCCTCCAACCCCATCTCGCTGAACCGCTACGTCTACGGCAACGCCGACCCCGTCAACATGCACGACCCAACAGGGCAGTACGCGACAAGTACGTCGGAGCAGGCCAACACGATGTACGTCCACTCAGTGTTGACAGGTATCCAGTTTGGCTCCGCGTTGCGGGCGTTGACGGTCCTGCGCCAGGTCACAGCAGCTCTCGCTGCGATCCTCGCGACCTCGGTGACGGTGGTCGCTGTCACCGAACTCGCCAGCGACAATGACCAAGGTATTGACGGCCCGGGACCTGTTCCTGACATCGAGATCTATGAAGACGAATCCACCGACCCCGAACGCCAACCCCAAACCGACGGGGCGGGCGCGCGCGACGGTGGCCCGGCGCAGTGCTACGGCGACGGCACGTCAAGCCCGCCTCCCACCAGTTCCGGGAGCGACTACCGCAAGACGTTCTTGAACGCGCACCCGGAACTCGAAGGCAAGGTCGTAGTTCATCATGCGGTCGAGCAACAGGTTCTTCGGCGATTCCCCGGGTTGTTCTCCGCGGCCGAGATTCACGCGTTATCCAACCTCCGCGGGATACCAATTGAGGTTAACTCGCAAGTACACTTGAGTGAAATTAGGCGGTCGTGGAACGAGTTCTATCGAAACAATCCGTGTCCCACTCGCGAAGACATCCTGGCGCATGCGGATTACGTCGATCGCATGTTTGGCGGAATATTCCTTCCTGCCACCGGAGGATGAGGTTGTCGTGCCCTACTTGTTAGATCCTCACGTTGCCGGAGAATTGGGCGAGGGGACGGTCGTTGATGCGAGCGCCTCGCCGCCCCGCGTGGACTTCGTCGACTACGTCTTGGACGCTCCCGATCCCGATGACCTGATCCAAGCGTTCCCGGTGATCCTCGTGAGCGAGTCCGTTGCCGAACGCATGTTGAACGCTCACCTACGAGGCTTTGAGTTTGGTGACGCGACTATCCGGGGTGGCGACAACTATCAGGCCCTCGGAGGGCAGGCGAGCCCTCAGCCGTTCAAGCGGCTCCACGTGAATGGGCGCGGTCACCTCGATGATTGCTGGCTGACCGGCGACTACCGGCTTTGTGTCTCCGACAACATGATGGATGTTCTTCGGAGTGCGCGGCTGAGCTTCTGTCTCATCGAGGAGATTGACTAAGCGTCTGCGTACTCTGGACACGGTCATGGGATCTGCCGATGCGGCGAACATTGGTTTGACGGCTGTGACAAATCGCGAGAAGAACCGGCACGGCAAAATGCTTCGCGCCAGACTGCAACCGCGCGCGCTCCACCTGGCCCCAGCGTCGGCGGTATTGCCTTTCCTCAACGACCTATGACGCTGATGGTCGTTTGCTTGCTGTGACGGATGCTGAGGGTGGGGTTTCTGCGCGGACGTATAACGGTCGTGGGTTGGTGACGGAGTTTGAGGATGCGTTGGGGGCGGCGACTCAGGTTCAGTTTGATGCGGTGGGTCAGCGCACCGCGTATGTTGATGCGGCCGGTGGCACCACGAGTTACGTGTATGACGCGTTGGGTCGGATGACGCAGTCCACGTCGCCCACCGGTGGTGTCACTACGTATGTGTACGACGCTGAGGGCAGGGTGACGGCCACGACGTCACCGGATGGGGTGGTGCGGGAGACCAGTTACGACTCGATGGGTCGCGTGCTCACGGTGAAGGTGGATGGCCTGACGGTGTCGAGCAGCACCTATGACGCTGCGGGCCGGGTTGCGACGGCGACGAATGGCACGGGGGACACCACCTCGTACGTGTACGACGATGCTGGCCGCCTGGTGGGCACGACCTATGCGGATGGCTCGTCGGTGTCGTCGGTGTTTGATGCGGCCGGTCAGGTCACGTCGCAAACGTCTGCTGCGGGCACTGTGAGCTTTGTGTATGACGCGCGTGGCCGGGCTGTCTCGGTCACGGGCCTCGACGTTGATAGGGCGCAACTGGCCCATGAGCTCATCGACCCTTTCATTCTTAAGCGCGACGAGCGCTAGGCCTTGAACGGCGTCGCGCAGCACTGCAACCGCGCGCCCCACCAAGCCCCAGCGTCGGCCGGGGCGAGATAGCCACTCGCGCCTCAAGCCCGCTATGGTCGCGAGTGACCGCGTCTAGGAGTTGCCTTGGGATTACTTGAATCTGTCCAGTCCGCCGATGCCCCTCTGGTGGGCACCAACAACGCACCCCGGCCCTTGGTGGTCTTTCTTCACGGGTACGGTTCGCACGAACACGACCTGGCTGGCCTGGCTCCGTACCTACCGACCGGAATGCCGTGGGTGTCGGTTCGCGCGCCACAGCGCCACCCCTTCACCGGATACGCGTGGTACCCGCTAGAAGGCGACGACTTCGCGCCAGTGGAGCCGGTGGAACACGCGACAAAGATTCTGTGGGAGTGGGTGGACGCCCACGTTGACGCCCACGCCCCCCTCATCCCGGTGGGCT
>JAEYWK010000223.1 GCA_023431345.1 Pseudomonadota bacterium | reverse complement strand
CGCGCACACCGGGTGCGCCCAGCCGCTCGCGTGCAGGCGCTCGGCGATCCGACGGCCGACGAGCCCGGAGGCTCCCAGGATCAGGACGTTCACGTCGTGGCCCTCGACAGGATGGGGGTGGCGACCTCCGCGGCGCGGGGGGCGGCGCGGGCGGCGACGTGCTGCGCCAGGCGCAGCGCGATGGCGACGATGGTCAACGTCGGGTTGGCCTGGCTCGTGGTCGGGAAGACCGCGCTGCTCGCGACGAACAGGTTGTCGACGCCGTGGACCTTGCAGTCCGGGTCCACCACGCTGGTGCGCTCGTCCGTGCCCATGCGGGCGGTGCCGGTGTGGTGTCCCCCGTAGGCGCCGAAGCGGAGCAGCTCCTGCTCGAGCGTGGCCGGGTCGTACTCGAACCGCGCCACGCCGGTGCGCGCGAACTCCTCGGCGAAGACGTCGAGCGTGCGCCGGATGGACTCGATGTCCGCGCTGCTGTACCGCCAGTCCACCCGGAGCCGGGGCATGCCGAGCGCGTCGACGGCGTCGGCCAGCGTCACGCGGCTCGCCGCGAGCGGCTGCTGCTCCGCGTGCACCTCCAGGCTGAACCGGTTGGTGCGGTTGCGCAGGATCACGGAGGGGAACTTGCGCTCCGCCAGCGTGCGCTTCGCGATCCAGTGGCCCAGGAACGCCGTGCAGTCCCACGGATGGCGCACCACGTTGCCCAGGTGGCGCAGGTAGGTGCCCGCCGTCGGCCGCGACCCGTCGTCGAGGCGCTTGCCGTACTCGTACGAGATGAACGGCCGCGCCAGGTAGAGCCCCGACAGGACGCCGTTGCGGTGCGCCGGGTCGCTGATCCGCGAGAAGTGCAGGCGCGCCACGAGGTTCATGACGCCGAGCCGCCGCTGCTCGTCCTCGGTGAGCGCCAGGCGCCGGCGGCAGTAGATGCCGTCCGGCGAGATCTCGTAGCCATGCCGCACGCGCGACGTCGGCCCGTTCACCGTCAGCGCGCCGACGGAGCCGGCGATGTGACACATGTAGTGGCGGCCGACGAGGTCATGCCGGTTCCCGATCCCCTCGGGGACCACGTCGCGCGAGGCGAGCAGCAGGCGCACGGTCTCGAGGCCGCCGACCGCCAGGACCACCGAGGAGCGCGGGGTGACGGTGAAGCGGTTCCCTTCCAGCGTGGCGACGCCGAGCGCGCGGACGGTGCGGCGGTCGGGGCGCAGGTGGATGCCCGTGCAGCTCGCGCCCAGGATCACGCGGACGTTGGTCGCTCCGCGCAGGCGCTTCCCGTACCGGGCGGCGAAGTTGGTCGGACACGAGAAGCGCTCGAGCCCGTTCGTGCGGACGCGATCGCTGACGAAGCCTTCGATGAGCGGCGGCGCGGGGGGATCGAACACCTCGTCCGCGTCGTACGCGAAGCGCCCCGCCTCCAGGAGCGCGTTTGCGCGCGGGTAGAAGGGGAGGAGATCGTCGTAGCCGATCGGCCAGCCGCTGCCGGGGACGAAGGAGCGTCGCTCGAAGTCGATGGGATCGTACGGCATGGTCCGACCGCCCCAGCTGACGGTGGTCCCGCCGAAGCGGCGCTCGCGGTACTTGTCGGGCGGACAGTGCAGCGCCGGATCCGCCACCTCCCCGTCGTACAGGGACTGGAGCCGCGGATCGTGCTGCCACGAGCCGGACTCGAGGACGAGCACGGACAGGTCCCGGTCCATGAGGCTCATGGCGAGGGCGATCCCCGCCGCGCCGCCGCCGACGATGCAGACGTCGGCGCTGAGCTCGGTCCCGCGCGGAACCTCGTTGGCGTTATCGATCATCGGCGAGCTCCCCCATCACGCGCCGCGGGCTGGACGCCCTGCCGGCGTCCTCCTGCGCCGCGGCTCTCGTACCAGACCCGCGCACGCGAAGCGCGCCCTTGAAGGGGAGCCTCGCGGGCAAGGCCGCTCATGGCGCACATTGATTCACAGTGGGTGATGTGAGCGGTGGGATTCCGTCCGCATGGCGCCCGTGGCACTCTCTTGCGTGCAGCGGTTGCGGGGCGAAGGGCGCCGACACATGCTTTTGCACTTGCACGAGGCGAACGGGCCCACCGCACATCGTCCGTGGTGACCACAGTAGCACACGCTGCACTCGTGTCGCATTGCGCCGTCGCGGGGCCTCGCGCTAGCGTGTCCCTCGTTCGCGCGACACGACGCGCGCTCCACACGCGACACGCGGCAGGAACGGGAAGGGACGGTCCATGGCGAGAAGACCTGTCGAACACCTCCACCGAGGGCTGCTCGGGACGATCGCGATCCTGAGCGTCGCCGCATGCGATCCGCAGGGGGGCCTCGAGATCCCGCGCGTGACTGACGGAGGGGTTCAGCGGGCCCTCACCGGCGTGGTGCAGTGGTCCGCCTCGGCCGGGAGCATCAGCAGCGCGGGCGTGTTCACCGCGCCGGTCCAGCCCGGCACGGTCCGGATCCAGGCGACGTTCGCGGGCGTGACGGGCTCCTCGACCGTGACCGTCACCGAGGGTGGAACCACGCCGGGTGCGCCCGCGGCGAACGCGCCGCCCAGGGACTTCTACAACTACGCCTCCTCCACGTGCGCGAACATGCCGCTGCGCTCGACGGGGCGGGTCTACTACTTCTGCGACTGCCAGTCGGGGGCGCAGTCCGGCTGCGTGGCGGGCCGGGACACGAACGACGGCACGAGCGCGTCGGCGCCGAAGCAGACGTGGAGCGCGATCGTCAGCACGTTCAACGCGATGAACGCGGGGGACACCGTCGCGCTGTGCAAGGGCGGGCTCTGGAACGTGCCCGCGAACGGGAACTGCGGGGGGCAGTGGAGCAACTCGCGCTGCGCGGCGGGCTCGGCGAGCCTGACCGACCCGGCCCACCCGAGCACGTGCGACCTCCGTGACTACCAGGCGTCGTGGGGCGGGACGGCCAGGCCGGTCCTGCTCGCGAGCGCGACGGGCGGGGCGAGCGCGATCACGCGGATCATCAACCGGTTCGGCTCGACCATGTCGGGGGTCCGGGTGATGAACCTCGAGTTCCGGGGCAACAACAACGGGCCGCGCGGCGGGGTGTACAACAACTCCAACGGCATCTCCTTCGGCTCCTGCGCCCCCTCGACGGACACGCACTGGCTGATCTGCAACAACTCGTTCCAGCGGCTCCAGGTCGGCTACATCCCGATGCTCAACAACGCGACCCAGAGCCAGTTCCAGATCTGGGGCAACCGTTTCGAGCTCAACGACCTCAACGCGATCATGGGCGGGCCGGGGAACTACAGCAAGATCGACGCGAACTTCTTCGACAACAACGGCGGGTTCACTCCCCACCCGAACACCGGCAACCGCGCGCACGCCGTGTACCTGGGCGCGCCGCCGGCCGGCTACACCGGGGCGGCGGTGGTGAACAACGAGTTCCGGCGCAGCGGGTACGCCGGGACGACCGGCGTCAGCGCGACGGGGGTCCTGCAGGGGCACGATCGGTTCACCGGCCTCGTCGTCGAGAACAACATCGTCGACGCGGGCCCGGGGGCGTCGCCCGGCGCCTGGACCATCGACCTCCGCGCGGCGGGCTCCGGCCCGACGTACTACCGGAACACGATCATCCGGCGGAACTGGGTCATCACCAGCGGGAGCGGGATCGTCCTCGGGCAGTCGCCCAGCTCGATCATCGAGAACAACGTCATCATCCAGAGCGGCAACTCGACCAACCAGATGGCGGCCATCGAGGCGCCCATGGACGTGGCCCGCTCCGGGCAGGACGACGTGGCCAACAACGTCACCATCCGGAACAACACGATCTACATGACGGG
>JAEYWK010000177.1 GCA_023431345.1 Pseudomonadota bacterium | reverse complement strand
TCGCCTCGCCGCGCCGCCGCCGTTAGCCGCGCCGCCCAGCGGGCCGCGCGCGCCGCGCTTGCGAGAGCTGCCGCGCGCGCCGTCGGCGATCCGCAGCGCGCCCGTTCGCTACACGCTGGAGGCCATTCAGGTGCGCGGCAACACGCGCACCGAGCGGCGCGTGGTGCTGCGTTACCTGCCGTTCAAGCCCGGCAACGTGTTCGATGTCGACGACAGCGAGGTCGAGCTGTCGCGCTACCGCTTGCTCGGCACCGGCTTCTTCCGTGACGTGCAGTTCTCGCTCACGAAGGGCTCGGCCCGCGGCTTGGTCGTGCTCGTGGTCGACGTCACGGAGCGGAACACCATCGTCATCAACGACGTGTCGATGGGTCTCGCAGCCGATGAGCGCAGCAGCGGGAGCGTGAGCCGCTTGAGCGGCTACGCCGGCCTCGACGTCTCGGAGACGAACCTCGCCGGCACCGGCATCACCCTCGGCGGGGCGATGGCGGTGGCGGAGAATCAGCTCGCCCTGCGCGTGCGCTTCCTCGATCCGGCGTTTCTCGGCAGCAAGTGGATGGTGAACGGGTCGCTGCTCTACAACGACGCGCTCGACTACTTCGGCAACGCGGGCGTGGAGTGGGTGAACCCCGACGGGCGGAAGTTCTACGACTCGGCCGTCGTCGACTACACGCGCTTCGGCGGCTCGCTCGGGGTGGGGCGGGATCTATCGGTCAGCACCCAGCTGTGGCTGCACTATCGCCTCGAGACCGTGAACGCGCTCTATCCGCTCGCCGCGTCGCACCTGCGCGGGTTCGATCGTGAGCCCATCGATTTCGACGTCGTTCGTGGGCGCAGCGTGCTCTCCACGCTGCGCGGTACGTTGCAGGTCGACACCCGCGATCACCCGTTTTTGCCGTCACGCGGCGCGCTGTCGACGATCACCACCGAGGTGGGGCTGCTGCCCGCGGGGCGCGACTACGACTACGCGCGCATCGACGTGCAGGCCTCGCGCTGGTTCCGGTTGCCGTGGCATGGCCACGTGCTGCGCTTGTCGGCGTTCGCGGGCGCGATCAGCGGCAACGCGCCCTTCTTCGAGCAGTACTACGTCGGAGACTTCAGCGATTTTCTGCCGGATCGCGTGCTCGGGGTCAGCTTCGACCACCGCGTGCCCAAGAACTTTTTGGGTACGCAGATCGTCGAGGTGCGCTACGGCAAATACGCGCTCGACGCGACCGCCGAGTACCGTGTGCCGCTCTATCGCGGGCGGCACACCGTGTTCGGGATCGATTTCTTCGGAAGCGGAGGCCTTTACAGTGTCGCGAGCGATCGCGACCTCACTCACCCCGCGCGCGCCTACTCGGGCTTCGCGCGGTTTCCGCTCGATTTGACGTTCAACCTCGGTTTCCGAATGGACACGAGCGCGGGGGGCTTCGTGTTCGCGTTCTCCAACGTGCTCGGCTTCCTTCCCGTGCGCGGTCAGGGCCTGGCCGCCGATGAGTAGCTGGCGTCGCCTTCGGCGGACGTGGCGGCCGGCGTGGCTGGTTCTCACCGTCGCGTTGCTCTTACCGCTGGCCGCGCGCGCGCAGGCTCGCGCGATTGCCATCCGTGACGTGGGCTTCGAGTGGGACGCGGAGGCAAAGGTGCTCTACCTCAGCACGGGCTTTCGCGACGTGATCGACCCTGAGCTGCAGGCCAAGCTCTCGCGCGGCCTACCCACCACGATCGTGCTCACCGCTGCCATCTACAAGGCCGGCCCGAACCCCGGGCAGCCGCTGTCGACGACCGCCCACACTTGCCGAGTCACGTGGCACGTCTGGGAAGAGGCCTACCGCGTCGAGATCACGCGCCCGGGCGGCAGCCAAGTGCGCTGGACGACGACGGTCGAAGGCGTCCTGCGTCGCTGCGCCGAAGTGCGGCGCCTGCTCGCCGGCACGGCGCAGCAAATACCGGTAAGCACTCCGCTTTTTTGTTCGGCCAAGGTCCAGGTGAACCCGCTTTCGCCGGAGGTGATGCAGAAGCTCAAGCTGTGGGTCCTGCGTCCGAGCGGCACGAGCACGGCCGCGCCCAGCGACGCCTTGTTCAGCACCTTCACCGGCTTGTTCTTGCAGCGCCTCGGCGAGGCCGAGCGCGAGCTCAAGTTCAATTCGCGCTCGCTCGTGCCGGTCGTGGTAAAGCCGTCTACCGAGCAGAAGTAATGTCGCGTGGCTACCCGCTCAGCTTGAGCTTGGAGGGCCGGCGCTGCCTGGTGATCGGCGGCGGCGCCGAGGCGGCCCTGCGCGCCGGCAACCTGCTGGAAGCGGGCGCGCACGTGCTAGTCGTCGCGGAGGAAGACGTTCCAGGGCTCGCGGAGCTCGCGGGGGAGCGCCTGCGCGTCGAGCGGCGCGCGTACGCCCCCGCCGATCTCGAGGAGGTTTGGTTGGTGGTGCAAGCCAGCTCGGACGCAGCCTTGGCGACGCGTGTCGCCGCGGACTGCGCGGCGCGGCGCGTGTTTTTTTGCGCCGTCGATCAGCCCGATCACAGCAGCTACTCGCACCTGGCCCTGGCGCGCGCGGGCTCGCTCACGCTGGCGATAGGCACGGAGGGGCGGGCTCCGGCGCTGGGCCGGAAGTTGCGGCAAGAGCTGTCGCGCTTGCTCGAAGAAGCGGGCGCGGCGGAGGAGGTGGAGGCGCTGTGCGCGCTGCGGGAGCGAACGCCGCGCGCCGAGCGTCGGGAGGCTCTGGGGCGCGCCGTCGCGGACGTTCATTTCAGCGGCGCGCTGCGCTTCCGCAAGCCGTGACGACTCACAGCGGCACGAGCCGCGGCTGCATGCTGAGCCTGAGCAGGCCAATCGCCTTACGATCTCCGTCGAAGCTGAAAGGGACGCGGCGCGTGCTGCCCGCGACGCTGATCGTCAGCTCGCCTTGAGCGGCGCCGGCGCCGGCGCCGCGCGTCAGCTCCACCACGTACTCCCCTGGCGCGGCGCCGCGCAGCGCGAGGCTCTCGCGCGACTCGCTCAGCGTGTCGCGGGCGCTGATCACCGAGCGCGTCGCGGCGCCGAGCCACGAGATGCGATGGCCCTCGACGTCGAGCAGCGAGAGGTCGAGATCGGGGCCTCCGCTCCAGCTGGCCTCGAGGCGCACGTCACCGCTCAGCAGGGATGGGTCGGCGGCACTTTGGGCCGCGAGTTGCTCCACCGCCGCCCGATTGCTGGCCGAAGACAGCAGCGCCTCGGCAATTTCCGGCATGGCACCGTTTCGCGCGCACCGCACCGCGTCGGACACCAGCAGCAGCTCCGACGCCTTGTTCTCGGCGATCGCGATGGCGTGGCGACAGGCCAGATCAGCGCGCCCCGCCCAGCGCTCGAGGCGAGCCAGCCGCTTGTGCGCGGCCGTGTCGCCGGGGCGTACGTCGAGCACGGAGCCGAGCAAGCGGATCGCGGAGTCGCGGCGACCGCGGCGAGCTTCGACGTCGGCGAGCGCCGTGAGCGCCTCGGGATCCATCGGCTCTTTCTCGAGCCAGCGCTCGGCGAGCCGCGCGGCCTGGCTCAGATCTCCCGCCGCGCTGCTCAGCGCGAACGCCTTCTTCAACGACGCGCGGCGTGAGTCGTCGCGCTGGAGCTCGCGCTCGGCTTCCGTGAGCGCGCTGCCGCTCGCCTGCTTCGGGACGAAGCGATCCGTGAAGATCTCGCCTTTGCGCTCCCAAATGCGTCGCATCGGGATCATGGGTGGCGCTGGCCGCGGACGCGGCGCGAGCACCGCAAGGGGATCAAGGGGATCTGAGGCCATCGGCGCGGGCTGGGTCGGCTCCCGGCGGGCGCGCTCGCCCAGCAGGTCGTAGCTCTCGCTGCGGAGCTCCGGCGAAGCGGCGGGGCCCGCCGGGATTCGCGCCTTCTTCGGCGCCGCCGCAGGTCTCCGCTCCGCCGCGTCACCGGACGAGCTCGCCGCGTTCGCGCCGCGCCCGCCGCCCGCTCCGGTCGCCATCCGGCGGGTGACGGACACGGGCCCGCCCGCAGCGCTCTTGTCCTCCGCTTCGTCGTCGGCGAGCGCGAGCTCTCCGTCGGCGCTCGAGCCCTCCGCTTCGAGGTCGGCCGTGTATTCGGCGGTCTTGCGTGAGCGCTCGAGGCCGAACGCGCGGTACATCGCTTCGCTTTCGAGCACGAGCAGCGAGGTGTAGCGGCTCGCGACGCCGTGCTCGATCGAGAGCTCTACCGCCTCGCCCTTGGCGCTCGCGCTGCCGTCACGCTCGAGGTCGACGATGCGCGCTGCGGCGTACAGGCGCGGCACGAAGGCGTTGCCGCTGGATTCACTGGCGGCGACGTCCAGCGCGTAGCGCTGCTCGAAAGGACGACCATCGAGCGTGCCCTTCAGCACGACGCTGCCCTTGACTTCCGGCCGGCTGAGCCTGCCCGCGACGAGCACCTCACTGCCGGCGATGATCGGATCCAGCCGCGCCGGAGAAACTTGCGAAATGCCCGGCGGGAGCTCCAGGCTGACGTCGCTGAGCGCGGCCCCGTACAGCGTCGAAATCGCGGCCAAGACCGCGTCACCTAGCGGCTGGCCGGGCACGTAGGGCAGGGCCGCGCCGCCGCCGCCGCGGGCCAGCGCGAGCAGCGACTCGGAGTCGGATTCGGGACCGATGCCTATCGCGGCGACCCGCCCGCCGCGCGGCGTCGCCGCCCGCACCGCTCGCTCGATGGTGGCGGCGCGGGTCGGGCCGGCGGTGGCGGTGCCATCTCCGATGTAGACGACGATCGGCTCGCGCTGCTCGTGGCGGACGAGGCCGAAGCCGCGGGCGATGCCCAGCGTGACATCGGACGCCCCTTCGGGGCTCACGTGCTCGAGGAAGCGCCGAACGTCTTGCGCGGTCTGGACGCCGGGAGCGCGCAGCTCGCCCGGCAGCTCGCGGCAGGTGCTGTCACACGCCAAGACCGTCACGCGGTCTTTCGCGTCGAGGTCGCGCGCCAGGCGCGCCGCGAGCGAGGTCGCGCGCCGGTAGTTCTCTCCGAACACCGAGCGGCTCGCGTCGACCACGAGCGCGATCGCCCGCCCTGGACCAACCCCCTTGCGGCGCGGCAGCTCGGGTCGGAGCGTGAGCGCGACGTAGGGGGCCCCGGCCTCCGGCTTCGGGTCGCGGTAGCCCCAAGCCGAGAGCTCGGAGGCGCCCTCCGCGAGCGCATAATCGACGCGAAAATCGCCGGTCGGGACGAAGGAACGGCTCGAGAAGCGCAGCTCCGCGCGGCCGTCGCTCTGGCTCTGATTCACGTCCCAGCCCGGCGTGCGCACGCGGAAGGCGGGATCGTGCCCGCGGAGCTGCACCTCGATCGAGAAGTCGAGGGGGGAAGCGTTGCCGCTCGGATCGAACCCGAGCGGGTAGCTGTAATGTCGCACCGAAGCGGCCTGCTTCACCAGCTGCGAGTAGGCGAGCACGACGCGGCGCGAGCCCCGCTTCGGGATCGGGTAGACGCGCAGCTCGAAGCGCCCGCCGCGCTGCCACTCGAGCAGCGCCGGATCGCGCCAGGGGCCCGGGACCCAGACGATGTCGTCCTTGATTTGCTGGCGCAGCTGGGGCGCGGCGTTCACGATCGCGCCGCGCCAAATCGCGGCCGCGCGATCGCGGTCGACGAAGGCCCCCTCCTCGAGCTTTCCGTCGCTCTCCAGCGCGAGCCGCTCGATCTTCGCGTCGGGCGGCAGCGGAAAGCGGAAGATGCCCTCGAGCACGTCGTCGGTTTGGTTCGTGAAGACCTCTTCGACCTCCGTGCGCGCGACGCTGCCGGCGATTTTCACGCGCACGACGTGCGAATCCAGGCGCACCGCGCCGGAGCGCTCGTCTTGCTCGCCCGGACGCTTGGCCTTCAGCTCGCCGAGCGCGCGCGGTCTTGCCTCCGGCTCGTGGGTGTCGTCGCTCTGCACGCTCTCACTCCAGCCGAGCGCCTCGCCAAGCCCGGCGCCAGGGCTCGCCACGGGGGGCGAGCCGTCGTACAGGCGCCCCTCTTCGCCGGCGAGCACGAGCGTGGAGTGTCCGTTCTTGTCCGCCAGCCGAACCTGGCCGCGCGCCACGTGCACCGCCACCGCGTCCTCATCGCTGCGCAGCGAGAACTTGGTGCCGAGCACGTCGACGTGGCCGCTCTTGAGCTCGAAGCGCGCGCCGAGGTTGGGGCGATGCTCGATGTCGGCCACGATGCCGCCCTTGACCAGCTCACCCCCGCGCCCGCGCGTCGACAAGCGCACGAACGTATCTCGGTCGAAAGACAGACGGCTACCATCGGTGAACGAGATCTCGGCGAGGGTGGTGCGATCGGTGCGGAGCTGCGAGCCCGCCGGCACTTCGTCGCCCTGTCGCGCGTCTTGGCAAGCGTTGCCGCTCGGCGCACATACCTCGAGGCGTCCGCCCTGGCTCAGCACCTTCTCGACCTTGCCGCGCCAAGGCGGTCCGCTCAGCTCGAAATCATCGGCGCTCGTGCCGGCTGGCTTGCCGCGGCTGGCCAGCAGGGCGGCGGCGGCGGCAGCGGCCAGCGCCGGGATTGCCCAGCGCTTGGCGAGGCCTAGCGCGCGAGCCTTGCCGGTGGCGCCTGGCGGCGCGGGGGCTCGTGACGAAATCGCGGGCGGCGGCGCCGCTCGCGGTGCTTCGACGGGGGGCAGGCGCTCCGTGGTCGGCGCGTCGAGCCGCTCCGCCGAGTCGCTCGGTAGCTCGAAGTCGCTGCCGGCGTCGAGGACCAGCGCTGCCGCTCGCTCCGCGTCGTAGCGAGCGTCGCGGCAGGCATCGCAGCTCGCGATGTGCTCGAGCAGCTCGGCGGGCGCGCTGCCGTCGAGGAGGCGCGCCATCTCTTCATCGACCCGATCGCAGCTCACCGCACAGCTCATGCTTGCTCCTCGCGTAGTAGCGCTCGCAAGCGCAACAGCCCTCGCGACACGCGCGCCTGCGCAGCCGCGGCGTCGATGCCACAGACCCGAGCCAACTCGTCGAGGCTGAGTCCTCCCACCAGCCGCAGCACCAGCGCTTCGCGCTCCGTCGGACGCAGCTCGCTGAGTAGCTCGCGCGCGCGCCGAGAGACGCTGACGAAAGCGGCGTCGGTCGCCCTCGTCACGCCGCCCGTGACCGCTTTGCGCTCACAAGCGCGGGCTTCGAGGCGCCGCGCGCAGCTTCGCCGCGCGGCGCCGAAGAGTCGAGCGCGGACGTCCTCCCCGCTGGCGCTCGCCGCGTCGGGGAGCTCGGCGAGCCGGGTCTCCCGCAGCGCCGCCTCGGCCTCGTGCTGCGAGCCCAGCAGCGCCATACAGACGCGCCCGATGGCTGGCGCATGCTCGGCCATGAGCGCGCCCGACGCTCGCTCGCGCAGGTCCGGCTCTCGATCTAGGTCACCCGAAGTACTCATGGCAGGTCCGCTGACTCGGCAACGCAGCAGGAGCTCAGGGCTTGCACCTGGCGCCTGCCTAGTGGACGCCCGAGCCTCGCTTTCGGTCTACTCCGCAGCGAGCCGCCGCTTGCTAGGCAAAAGGTCATTGAAATCATGGTCTTCCGCGTTGGTGTTCAGACCCGTCCGCTTCGTCCTACGCTGGCGGGGTGCCTGAGCTTCCTGACGTGACTGTCTACGTGGAGCGCCTGACAGCGCACCTCGTCGGACAGCGCATCACCGCCTTCCGGCTGCCGAAGCCGTTCTTGGTGCGCACCTTCGACCCGCCGCTCAGCGCCGCCGTGGGTCGCAGCGTGCGCGGCTTCGCGCGCATCGGCAAGCGCATCGTCTTCGAGCTCGAGGGCGACCTGTTTCTCGTCCTCCACCTGATGATCGCGGGCCGCCTGCACCTCGGCGAGCCCGGCAAGAAGCTGCCGGGGCGCATCGGCTTGCTCGGCATCGACTTCGAACGAGCCTCGCTCGTGCTCACGGAAGCAGGCACCAAGCGCCGCGCGAGCTTGCACGTCGTGGCCGGGCGCGCCGCGCTGCGCCCCTTCGTACGCGGCGGCGTCGAGCCCTTCGAGGTCGAGCTCGAGCAGTGGTGCTCCGCGCTGCGGCGCGAGAACCGCACCGTCAAGCGCGCCTTGGTCGATCCGACGATCGTGAGCGGCGTCGGCAACGCCTACTCCGACGAGATCTTGCATCGGGCGCGGATGTCGCCGATGCAGCGCACCTCGAACCTCAGCGACGCCGAGCTCGCGACGCTGCTCGACGCGACGCGCGCGGTGCTTCGGGAGTGGCTGGAGCGGCTGCGCGCCGAGGTAGGCGCGGGATTTCCTGAGAAGGTTACGGCTTTTCGCCCCGAGATGGCGGTGCACGGCAAGTTCAAGCAGCCGTGCCCGACCTGCGGCACCGCCGTGCAGCGCATCGTGTACGCCGACAACGAGTGCAACTACTGCCCGCGCTGCCAGACCGAGGGCAGGCTGCTGGCCGATCGCGCGTTGTCGCGTCTGCTCACCAAAGACTTCCCGAAGACGATCGCGGACCTCGAGGAGCTTGCTGCTTCCCGCGCGCGAGACGTATAAAGGTGAGCGTGGACGGACTGCCCAGCGTCGCTCCTCCCGGAACGGCTTGCCATTTGCAAGTCGTCGATTTCGACTTCGAGACCAAGATCGAGCGAGATATCTCGCTGGCCGAGGTGAAGTCGGCCATCGACGCGGGGCGCTTCGTGTGGATCGATCTGCTGGCGCGTGACGCGGAAGAAGCGCGGGGCATGCTCGCCGGCCTCGGCGACGTCGCGGAAGAGATCGTCCACGACGCGCTGACGGCCGAAGCGGCCACGCGGCACGCGCGCTACGACAATTGCATCCACGTCGTTGTCTCCGGCTGTCGACGGCGCGAGCAGAACTTCGACCTCGAGCGGGTGGATATCGTGATCTCTCAGAGCTACTTGATCACGATTCACAAAGGCCCCGTCCAATTTCTGAGCGCCGTGCGCCGTGATTACAAGCAAGATTTCCAGCGCTTCGCCAAGAGCCCCAGCTTCTTGGTCTATGAGCTGTGGGATCATTTGATTGATAACTACCTCGCCATCCAAAAGCAGATGGAGGAGCGCGTGGAGCAGCTGCAGAATCAGCTGCGCGCGACGAACGTGGACGACGCGGTGTTCGGCCGCATCTCGGAGCTGGGCGCTGACTTGCTCCACTTCCGCAAGATCCTGCTCCCCGCGCGCGCGGTGCTGACCGACCTGTCGACCCGTCGCACCATCTTCATCAGTGAAACGACGCAGTCGTTTCTGCACAACATGGTCGGCACCGTCGAGCACGTGCTGCAAGACTTGCTGGTCGATCGCGACATCTTGTCGGAGTCGCTCAACCTCTATATGTCACTGGTCAGCCATCGCACGAACGAGGTCATGAAGCGGCTGACGGTCGTGAGCGTCGTCTTCCTCCCCCTCACGTTCTTGTGCGGCGTCTATGGCATGAACTTCGATCGCCTGCCCGAGCTGCACTGGACGTACGGCTATCAGTTTTTCTGGGCGCTCGTGATGATCATCGTGGTCGGTCTGCTCGGCTTGATGCGCCGGGCGAAGCTGCTCTAAGGAGGCGTATGGCTTTCAAACACGTCTTGGTGCCGGTCGATTACTCGGAGCCTTCGCGGCGCGCGCTGGAGCTGGCGCTCACGCTCGGTGCAGAAATCACCGTCGTTCACGCCTGGGATCGTCCGCCCTACGTCGGCGAGCATGTCCTCACGGATCACGAGGGTTCGCGGCGTTCGCTCTCCGACCTCATCCGCGAGAACGCCGAGCGCGAAATGACGGAATTTTTGGCGAAGGTGTCGACGCCGGCGGGCGTCTCCGTGTCGCATCACCTGCTGAGCGGTGAGCCAGCCAGCGTCATCCTCGCGGAGGCCGCGAAGCCCCAGTATGATTTGCTGGTCGCAGGCACTCACGGTCGCTCGGGAGTGACGAAGTTGCTGCTCGGCAGCGTCACCGAAAAATTGATCCGCCTCTCGCCCATTCCGGTGCTCGCCGTGCCGCCGCCGCGCTGAGCGGGCCCTGCAGGAGACGCAGCCTCGATTGGTGATCGGGGGCCGGGTTCGGGCGCGGGAGCGGCTACGATCTCGACGACCCCCGCCTGTTTTTCAACCGTTCGGCGTTCTAGAAGCCTGGATTTCGGATCGGTGAGACGAACGGCTCTTGCCGCGGCGGTGCGGAGCTGGCGCCGCTCGCTCGCGGAGCGGCGCCGGTTGGGCGTTTGGTAGGCGCGCTGCGCGTCGAGCTGGCGCTGGGCGCCGCAGGCGAGGGCTCATCGGGTAACGCGCTCGGCACCGCCGGCGACGTGCTCGCCGCGGACGCGGAGGGCGACGGCGCGACGGCGGGCTCGCTGACGGGCGGCGCGGCGACGGGGGGCGCGGCGGCAGGCGCGACCGTGATGAGCGGCCCAGCCGCGCTGGGCTTGCCGTCGTCGCGACCGAACGCGAACCCGAGACCAGCTCCGAACAGCAAGATCGCGCCGAACGCGATCACGAGCAGATTTCGCCGACGCTGCGCCTCGGCCCGCTCGAGCGAGGGCGGTGGATCCGTAGAAGAGGCACCGGGCAGTGACCGGCCATCGGCGCTCGGCGTCATCTCGCGGCCGATGCCTTCGAGCACCGTCGCGGGCTCGTCGGCGGGTGTTTCGGGCAGGTGAAGCTGAGGTGTCGAGCGCGACATCTCGCGGCGGTCCGCCTGCTCGAGCGCCTGCTTGATCGCTTGTTTCTGGCGCTCCAAACGGTCCGGCAGCAGCCGCCTGATGAACTCGGAGACCTCCTCGTCGGTGCTCTCACGCATCGCAGCCGGCAGCGCGCGCGTCAGGCCGATCAGCATGTCGTTGGCGGACGGGTAACGCTTGGCGGGGTCCTTGGCGAGGGCCTGCATGACGACCGCCTCGAGGCCCGGGGGGTAGCCGGGGACGAGCGCCGACGGCAAGATCGCGGCCTCTTCCGCGCTGATACGCGCGATCGTCTGCGCCTGATCGTCGCCCCGGAACGGATGTTTTCCGGTGGTCATCATGTAGAGCAAGATGCCCATCGCGAACACGTCGGTGCGGCGATCGATCTTCTCGCCGCGCAGCTGCTCCGGCGACATGTAGGCGATCTTGCCCTTGAGCTGGCCCGCCTCCGTGACGGTGTCGAGGCGCGCGGTGGCCTTGGCGACGCCGAAATCCACGATTTTTACGACGCCGTCGTAGGTGACGAGCACGTTTTGCGGCGAAACATCGCGATGGACCAGGCCGACCAGCACCCCGTTCTCTTCACGCAGCTCGTGCGCCGCGTGCAGGCCACGACAAGCTTGCGTGGCAATGTGTACCGCGATTGGAAGCGGGATGCCGCCGCGCGTGGCGGCGTACTTCATGATGATGCTGAGCGCCTCGCCGCTCACCCATTCCATCACGAGGTAAAGGATCCGGTCTTGCTCGCCGAGATCCAGGATCTCGATCACGTGCGGGTGGCGCACCTGCGAAGCGAGCGTGGCCTCGTCCAAGAACATGCGCTCGAAGCTGGGATCATCGACGAGGCCAGGCAGCATCGTCTTGATCGCTACGAGCTTCTGGAAACCGCGTGTGCCTTTGAGGCGCGCAGCCCACACGCTCGCCATGCCGCCCTTGGCCACTGGCATCAAGAGCTCGTAGCGGCCGAGCACCTGCCCGGGCGAGACGTCATCCAACATGATGGACAGCGCGAAGCTTATCACCGGCACGGGCTTTGCGATCGAGCGCCGTCATGCAGGCCGCGCGGCCGTAGGTGCCAATCCACCTACATCAGCGTCAATGTGTGATGGCGGACGCGCCCGCGTGCAGCTCGACGCGGCCCTCGTTCCCGGCTCGCAAAGCGAGCACTTCTCCCGCGGCGGCGCCGGCGGCGAGCAGCGGTGAGCTGGTCGTGACGATCCACTGCACGGAGGGCAGCGCCGCCCGCAGGGCCGATGGCAGCTTCACGGCTACGGCGGCGTCTTGGTGCAAATCGACCTCGTCGATGAGCACCACGCCTTCGGCGATGCGGGGATCCCGATCCGGGTACGCGGCCCAGAGCGTGCGCACCGCCAGCGCCCCGAACGCGACGAGGTGGCGCGACCGGGTCGGCAGCGCATCGAAGCTCGAGCGCGTCCCGTCGGCTCCGCGGAAGATCGGCTCCCAGCTCAGCGCGTCGAGCCCGACGTACGTGAAACCCGTGAGGCTCACGAGGCTGTCCACCACTTTGAGCATGGCGGCGCCCAGCGCGTCGAGCCGCAGCTCGCCCTCCGGCGGACGTTTGTCGGCGAGGGCCGCGCCGAGCTCGGCGTAGGCCAGCGCTTGCTTGGTCTCTCGCGAGAGGTCAGAGCGGCTCGCGTCGTCGAGACCGGCCGGTTGCTTCACGTCGTAGCGCGCGACGCCCCGGCTCGGCGCCGAGATGCCGATCGGTTGGCGCGAGAACCAACGCGTGGCCGCTATGGACAAGAAGGCGAAGCCGCCCTCGGTTGCGACGCGGTCGAACAGCGCTTGTTCGCGGCGTCGCGTGAGCTCGCGCTCTTCGGGGCCCGGCAGCTTGACGTTGGGGCTGGCGACGCAGAGCGGGTGGGGGCGCTCCGGGTCGTCTTGACCGAGCCACCAGTCGGCGGCCGCCCAGGCGATGGGCGCGCCGTCGCTGCTCCGCGGCTGATCGGACCGCGGCTGCTGCACCGTCACGTGGCCCGGGCGCGAGCTCGCGATGGCCGTAAGCAAGCTGGTCTTACCGACGCCGCCTCCTCCTTGGATCACGACCAGACGCCGCGGCTGCTCCCGTTCGTCCGCAAAGGAGAGCGAAACGTGATCGAAGGGCCCGATGCCGTGTAGCTCCGCGCGCAGCAGGTACATCGCACGACAGAGCTTAGCGCTACCGGGTCGACTCGGCGCGCTTCTTGAGCGCCTGATTCATGTAAACCGCGCCACGAGCGGCCAGCGTGAGCGAGCCAGCGGCGAAGCGCAGCAGAAACCCAGAGAAGTTCTGACCATGAACGAGGCGAGTTGCCCCGGAGTCAGCCGCGCTCAGTTGGAAGAAGTGCTCCGCTTCGAGCAGGGCCGCCGCCAAGTACTGCGCGCGCCAGCGCAGCTCCGCGTCGGGCTCGAAGCGCTCGAGGCGCGGGGCGAGCGTGTAACTGCTCCCCTCCGGCAGACTGAGGTCCAGAGACAACGACGTGCCGACCTCGAGCTTGCCTTCGACGCGCGTCAAGAAGGGATTCCACTCCGGATAGCGCGCGAAGTCGGTGAGCACGCGGAAGACGACGGGCGCTGGCGCCTGGATCTCCACCTCGGTGCGCAGCTCGGTTCGCGGCATGCGCCTCCGACTACTTGCCCGAGAATGGCTTGGGCTCGCGCCGCTTTTTGACGGCGGCCATCGCGTCGTCGACCGCTTTGTCCGCGCGCAAGCACGGGTAGCAGTCGAGGCGTTTGTTCGCCCCGCAGCCGAACTTACGAGCGAGCTTGGCCAGGAGCGCGAGCGAGCGTCGGTCTCCTTGCTCATGCACGCGCGGCAAGAGAGCCTGGTTCTGCTCGCAGGTCTCCGCGATGCGCAGATCGAGCGCGACCGCCAACTCTGGTGAGGCCTTGGCGCGCACTTCTTTGCTGAACACCAGGCTCCGCGCCAGCTCCGTCGCGCTGTTGCGGGCGACGGTGCCGGTCCACATTTCATACAGCAGATCGGCGCTGAGCGGTCCGGGGGCTTCGGCCATCGCGCTGAGCGCGTCCGGCGCGGTGAGCGGATCTTCCGCGGCGCGCCGCAGCTCGGTCAGCGTTGCCCCGTCTTTGAACAGGCCTGGATCGCGCTTGAGCTTTTGACGCAGCAGCGCGATGCGCGCGATCTCGCGCTCGCGGCGGGCGTGGGCGAGCGTGAGCGCTTCATCCTTGCTCAGCTCCTCGGCGCGGCGCGCTTCGAGCGCTTCCGTGTCGATGGAGGTCGCGGGCAGGGCGGGCGCAGGCTGCGCCGTCGGCGTGGGCTCGGGGGGCAGCTCGGTCGCCGCTGGCACGGCGCTCGGCGCGCTGGCGACTGCGCTCGGCGCGCTGGAGGCGATGGGCGCTGCCCCGCGCGCAGCGGGAGTGACGGCAGCGGCCACGAACGCCGACGCCAACGCCAGCAGCAGCACGAATGGCGTGAGCAAGCTCCAGAGCGGCACTTCGCCGCCGGCGAAGCGCACGCGCTGCCGGAGCGCCGTGAGCAACGACGGCACCGTCGGCAGCATCGACGGCGTCGGCGTCTGGAGATAGTGCCCGCCCGGCGGGGCGACGCTCGGCGCAAATGGCGCGACGCTCGGCGACGGCGCGACGCTCGGGCTGAGCGGCGGGGGATGGCTCGATGGCAGCACGTCACCCCGGCGGTTCACCTCGGTCGGCTCGGCGGGCTCGGAGTCTGCCTTTCGCGCGGTCGGCAGCCTGGGCTCGGTGTCGGGCACCGAGGGCGCGCCAAAGCGCGGCAGTGGCGCGTCGCCGCCGAGCGCGGGTCGCGGATCGAACCTGGGGAGCGGCGCCTCGGACGCCCGCGGGGGCGGCAGGTTTGCCGGCGGCGGCGGCGGCAGGCTCGGCGGCGGCGGGCGCGAAAGGCGCACGGGCGGCGGCGGGGGCAGGGGTGGTCGCGGACCGTCGGGCAAGGACGCGCGCTGCATCGCCTTGAGGCGCGACTGCAAGTCGTTGTCGATCTGCGTGACGGCAGGGGTCGGCCCGTCTTCGTAGTTCGGCAGGCGGCGTTCGTCGCTGGCTGGCGGCGCGACGATATCCACGGCATCAGCCGCTGGAGGCGTGACCGACCAGCCTGAGTCTACCAGTGACGCACGCAGCTCTTTGGGGTCGTGACCCCGACCACTCATATCCGGCTCAGGTTAGCACGCCGGGCTCGCGTCCCGCGCCTCGTTCGTGACTTCAATAACCTTGCTCACCCCTGAGAGTGAGGGTGAGGGCTCCTCATGAGGATGTGGGGACGACGCCTTCATAGGCGCGTCGATCGGCTTGGCTGACCTCGGGCTCGGGGCGCGCTTCCGTCAGCTCCGGGCCACGCAGGATCTGCTCGGCGTCCTGCGGCACGCGGCGAATCACGTGATCGTGGCCGACGCACGCGAGCGTCGTGTAGCCTTCGGCGATCAGCTCTTCTCCACCATTCCCGTTGCCTAGCTCGGGCCGCAGCAGCCGGTAATCGAAGCGCATCTGCACCCGCTGCAGGTCCGCGAGGCGGGTCTCGATGCACAGCAGCTCGTCGAAGCGCGCCGTGCGGCGGTAGCGAACGTGAGCTTCGACGACTGGTAGGTGGATGCCCAGCTGCGTCCACGAATGGTAGTCGAGCCCCCGGCGCCGCATGTACTCGACCCGTCCGACTTCGAAGTAGGAGATGTAGGTACCGTGATGGACGATGCCCATCAGGTCAGTTTCGCCGAAGCGCACCCGTACCAGGTGACGGGAGACGCAATGGCTGGGGAGATCGCCTTTCAAGAGGCGCGGGAAATTACATAACACGCGCGGTGATTCGCAAGCCCCGCCTGACGCGCCCGGCATAATGTCGCGTTTTTGCCCCGGAATTTGCCGCCACTTTCCGGGCTATGCTCGCGCGCATGTTGCGTTTTGTAGCCTTTCGGGACGGCCAGTCGCCCGTTTGGACGGAGGGCGACGCGGGGGCTGGGCCACCCGCTACCGGAGAGCGCGTCTGGATCGACGTGGAAGCACCGACGCCGGCGGAGCTCGAGCTGCTTCGGCAGCGCTTCAATCTGCATCCAGTCGCGATTGAATCGTGCGTCCACGTCGATCAACGGGCCAAGCTGGAGGAGTACGAGTCGCAGCTGTTCGTGGTGCTGCATCGCTTGCAGATCCCGTCTGGCGCGGAAGGGGAGATGGGCAGCCTCGAGCTCCACGCATTCTTGGGCGACGGCTACCTGATCACGATTCACGACCCGGGGCTGTCCGAGGTCGACGCGATGCGCGAGCGCCTGGTGCGCGACGCGGCGCTGCACGCGCGCAGCCTAGCCTACCTCTACTATCTCGTGTGTGAGAAGCTGGCCAACGCCAATTTCGACGCGCTCGATCGCCTGTTCGACGAGGTCGAGGGCATCGAAGATTCCGTGCTCAAGCAGGAAGACGACGACGCCCTTCCCGAGCTGTTCGCGGCCAAGCGGCGCCTGGCCGCGGCGCGGCGGCTCGTGGTGCCGCAGCGTGAGGTGGTGTCGCTACTGCTCGAGTCGGGCACGCCGTTCATCGACGAGCGAGCTCGGCCATACTTTCGTCGGGTGCTCGACGCACTGATGCGCATGTCGGAGGCGGTCGACATGCAGCGAGAGATCTTGAGCAACGTGCTCGACGCCCACCTGTCCATCGTCTCCAACCGCACGAACGCCATCATGAAGAGCCTGACCTTACTGAGCGCCATCTTCTTGCCGCTCAGCTTCGTGACGGGGTTCTTCGGCCAAAATTTCTCGCACCTGCCGTTCGATAGCGGGGCCCTGATGTGGCTGGGCCTGGGGCTGTGCGTCGCGCTGCCCGCGGGCATGCTCGGCTGGTTCCGCAGCCGCAAATGGCTGTGAGGCCGTCGAGGCGCGCTCAGAACTTACCGAGCAGCTGTGCGCCGCCCGGAGCCGGCGCGAGCGCCAGCGCGGGCTCGGCGCTGGAGCTGCTGGTCAAGATCAGCACGAGGCCGCCCGCCACCGCAGCCGCTCCGACCGCGAGCGTGACGTTGGCGATGGTGGTGTAGCGCTTGCCGGCGTCGATGTCCGACTGTTGATCGCGCGACGCGCACTGCCGCTCGGGACACCGCTTGTCGAGGTCGGAGATCTTGCCTGCGCGCAGGCCGAAGAAGATGCCCGACGCGCCGAGGCTCGCGAGCCCCGCGCCGCCGATCACGTAGCCCGCGATACGCGCGCCGCGCGGATCCCCCGAGCTCGTCTGCGCGCCGCCGACGAAGCCCACGCTCGGCGCGGCGGGCTCCGGCTCGAGCACGATCTCGATCGTCTCGCTCTGCTGCTCCGCGACGCGGATCGACCGGCGGAATGGCTTGAAGCCGGGCGCTTTGGCCTCCACCGTGTGCGGCCCCGGATCGGTCGGCATCGGCATACCGATGACCTGATCGCCGAGGCTGACGCCGTCGAGGGCGATGATGGCCGCCTCGGCTCCGCTGCCGCGCGTCACGGTCAGCTTCGGGATCCTGGCGCGCAGCGCCTCGAGGCGGGCTTCGACCTCCTCTGCGACTTGATCCGCGCGCTCGGCGCGCGCGTCGGCCGCCGCGAGCTCGTAGTCGCCGAGCGCCGCGACCAGCTTGCCGAGCCGCTCTTCGCAGAGCGCCATGTTGAAGCGCACCTGTGGCGTGGACTTCACGGCCGCGACTTCCTTCAGCAGTGACAGCGCGCCCGCCCAGTCGCCGGCGGTTTGCAGCGCCAGCGCCTGCCCGAACTGCTCCCTCGCTCGCTTCAGGGCCTCGGCGGTGGTCTCCGCGGCGGGCTCCTGGGCGAGCGCGGTGGACGGCAGCATCGCCGCGCCGAGCACGCTCAACAGGGAGAGGATGGCGACGGAGCGGCGGCGGAGCGAGGGGCGGACGAGCATGGGGAATCGAGGTGCCGGAGGCGCGAGCGCCTGCGGCAATCTGTGAATATACCACCAAGGTCTTTCCTCGGGTAAAGGGGGGCGTGGCGCGCGGCTCCGGCATCTCGTCTTCTGCTTCTTCGGGCTCGGGCTCGGGCTCCGGGTCGGGCGCACAGCCACCTACGCGAGGCGGTGGTGACGGCCGCGACGTGCGGGGGACCGCGCGGCGGGTTTCACGGGTGCTTTGGATCACGCTCGGCCTCAACGTCGCGGTGGCGCTGAGCAAGATTACCTACGGGCATTGGGCGGGCATGCTCGCGATCCGAGCCGATGGCTTCCACTCGCTGACGGACTCGGTGAACAATCTCGTCGGGCTCGTGGGCGTCTACCTGGCGGCGCGCCCGGCCGACGCCGGACATCCCTACGGTCATGCCAAGTTCGAGGTGCTCGCGGCCGGGATCGTCGGGCTATCGCTCTTGGGCATGGCGTACGACGTGCTCACGAGCGCGACCGCGCGGCTCTGGCACGGCGCCCCGCCGCCCACGCTCGACGCGCTCGCGTTCGTCGTGCTCGCGGTCACGCTCGGCGTCAACCTGCTCGTCGCGCGCTACGAGCGCGTGCAGGCGGAGCGCCTCGCGAGCCCGTTTCTCGCGAGCGACGCCGCTCACACCAGCTCGGACGTGCTGGTGACGTTGGGAGTGATCGTGACGGTGGGCCTGGTGCACGCCGGCTATGCTTGGCTCGACTCGCTGATGGCCCTGGGTATCGCTGGCTTCATCGCGTGGACCGGCGTGCAGGTGCTGCGGACCAACCTGCGTTACTTGGCCGACGCCGCTGCGCTCGAGCCCGAAGCGGTGCGGCGCATCGCCATCACCATCGCTGGCGTCGCCGACGCGCACAAGGTTCGAACGCGGGGCGCCCCCGGTGACATCCACGTCGACCTTCACATTCAGGTGGCGCGCCACCTCGACGTGGTCGCAGCGCACCGCGTGACGCACTGGGTGATCGACGCCATCAAGAGCAAGCTGCCGGGCGTGACCGACGTCGTCGTCCACACCGAGCCCGCAGCGCAGGGGCGCCCCTTCAACCCGCTGCCCGACGACGAGCCGCCGCAATATTGAGCCAGTCCGCGCGCAGATTCTGCGCCGCGCGGGCGCGAGCGAGCCCCCCATTCGCCCAATGCCGCAAGTTACCGCCGCTTGCGCCATCTGGCACGCTGCATGCTTTGCATGCGGGCATGGACAAGCCCCACGTCATTCTAGTTGGCATCGACTATTCCGAAGCTTCGGCGCTGGCGCTGGAGCAGTCCTTCGCGCTGGCGGCGGACAAGCCGAACGCCGAGCTGCACGTCGTCAACGTCGTGCAAACCTACGGCCCGCAGGTCGTCTACGAAATGCCGGTCGACAGCTCCGAGCTCGCCGTGCTGACCGTGACCGAGGCCCGCGCGCGGCTCACGCGCTACGTGGATGAAGCGCTCAAGAAATTTCGTGCGCAGCGCGACGTAGGCAACATCCTTCGCGTCGTCACGCACGTGCGCTTCGACGCGATCGCCGATGAGCTGGCGCAGCTCGCCGCGGATTTGGAGGCTGATTTGGTGGTGGTCGGGACTCACGGCCGCCGCGGCATCTCTCGGTTGCTGCTCGGCTCGAGCGCCGAGGCCACGGTCCGGCTCGCGCCTTGTCCGGTGCTCGTCGTGAGGCCCAAGGCGGTCCCCGAGCCACTGCCTCGCATCGAGCCGCCGTGCCCGCGCTGCGTCGAGGCGCGTCGCGCGTCGGGCGGCACCGAGATGTGGTGCACGCAGCACTCCGAGCGGCACGGTCAGCGACACACGTACCACCAGCGCGATCGAGTCGGCACGGATGCGGAGATGCCCCTGTTCGTGCGCCAGTAGACAGAGCGCGGTTGGCGGTGGGGGGCCGAGAGCCCGAGGTGTTTTTGTAGATGGCCCCGGCGCGCTGGGGCATTTTGGTGCGGCTGACTTGCGACATCGGAGCCAGCCGCGCCATGATGGCCGGGCATGACGACCGAGCTTCGGCGCCACGCGCGCTTGCCGCTGGCGCTGCTGGGAGTGCTGGCGATTATCTGCGTTGCGACGGTTTGGTCACCGCCTGCCGGACGCCTCAGCTGGTGCCTGGAGGTGGGCCCGGGGCTCGCCGAGATCGCGGTGCTGTGCGCCATCTATCGCCGCCTGCCGCTCTCCCATTTCGTGTACGTGGGGCTGTTTCTCCACCTGCAGATCCTCATCTACGGCGGCTACTACACCTACGCGCTCACGCCGCTCGGCGAGTGGGCGAAGGCGACGTTCGACCTGTCGCGCAACCACTACGACCGCGTGGGGCACGTGGCGCTCGGCGTGTTCCCCTGCTTCCTGACGCGTGAGGTGCTCTTGCGCTGCACGCCGCTCGTGCGGGGCGGCTGGTTGTTCTTCTTGGTGTGCTCCGTCGTGCTCGCGTTCGCTGCGTTCTGGGAGCTGCTCGAGTGGTGGACGGCGCTCTTGGCCGCCCCCGAAGTCGGCACTGCTTTCCTCGGCTCCCAAGGCGACGTGTGGGACGCGCAATGGGACATGCTGCTCGCGCTGCTCGGTGCGCTCGTCGCGCTGCCGCTGTTTGCGCGGCGGCACGACGCATCGATGGCCCGCGTATCCGGCGTTTGAGCGATGTAAAGATGCAGCTGGAGCCGAAAAACGGCGGTCGCCGGG
The DNA here is from genome assembly GCA_023431345.1 of Pseudomonadota bacterium. Taxonomy (GTDB): domain Bacteria; phylum Myxococcota_A; class Polyangia; order Polyangiales; family Polyangiaceae; genus PMG-095. The sequence goes on along the minus strand of JAEYWK010000177.1, from coordinate 32,769 downwards.
TCACTCGGCGCCGCGGTCATGGTAGCTGTCGGCCATGACCGCTGAAGAGCTCAGCGAATTCGCGACGCGGTGCGTGGAGGAGCTCTCGCGCAAACAGGCGGAGCTCGCGAGCAGCTACGGGCTCGGCAGCCACGAGCGCTTCGAGGTCGACTTGGTCGCGGGTAAGCTGCGTTTCTACGACGCCGACGAGCTCACGCTCGAGGCCGACGTGACGCCCATCGGCACGCACGTAGCGGACGAGGCCAGCTGGCAGTGGGCCTGGGCGAACGGCAGCTTCCCGCCCGACGTGCGCGAGCGCGCGGCGAAGGTGAAGGAGCTGGCGCGGCAGACCGACGCGGCGGCGTTCCACGAGCGCACGCTCGAGATTGACGAAGAGCAGAGCTGGGGTTTGCTCGCGATGGCCTGTGAGCACCTGGGCGCGGTGGGGGCCTACACGTTCCCCAACCGCAACGCGCGCCTGTACCTCGCCATCGATCGCATCACGACCTGAGCTCTTCGCGGCCGATTTCCGGCTCGTAGCGAAATGCCAGCAGCGTGACATCGTCGTCGAGCTCGCGGGCGTGATCGCGGACGGCGGCGTAGACGCGATCGATCAGCGCCTTGACCGGCAAATCTGCGGAGTTTTCCAGGAGCGCGCTCAGGCGTTCGAGACCGAACTGCTCGCCGTCGTCCGCGCGCGCTTCGGTGACGCCGTCCGTGTAGAGCAGGACGATGTCACCCGGCTCGAGCTGCAAGACGCTGTCGACGGTGTGCTTCTTCACGTCGCGGACGGCTCCCAACCACGTTCCCGGCGTCGGCACCAGCTCGACCTGCCCGAGGCGCTTGCGGTAGACGCACAGCTCTTCGTGCGCGCCGGCGAAGGTGAGCTTGCCGCCGCGCTCGTAGCGGAAGAGCGTGAAGGTCACGTGCTCGCGGTTCTGCAGGCGGTGGCGGATGTTGTCGTAGAGAACGGTGTTCAGCGCGCTCACGATCGCGCTCGGCGGCGCCTCGGGCGTGCTCCGGGCCAGCGCTCCCACCGCGCTCTGCACCATCAACATGACCAGCCCCGACGTGAGCCCGTGACCGGCGACGTCGCCGATGCCGATGTAGCCGCCGCTGCCCGCCGCGAAGGCGTCGTAGTAGTCGCCGCCGACTTCACTCGCCGGCACCATGCGCGCGTCCAGCTCCAGCTCGGGGATGGCGACGGCCTTCGGTAGCAGGCACGTCTGGATGCGGGCGCCGATCTCCAGCTCGTTCTCCAGCCTTTCCTTGCTGGCAAGCTCCCTCGCCGCGCGCTCGAGCCCCTCGAACGCCCGCCCCGTCACCTTCAACACCGGGCTCACGTACCAGCGCACGAAAGACAAGCTGAGCGCGAGGCCGAGCAGGCCCGCGACGCCCGTGAGCACCAAGATTCGATGCTTCAAGTTGCGCCCGGCTTCGAGGCGCAGCGTCGACGCGACCATCGCCACGCGGCCGACGCTCGCTCCCTCCACGGTCTGCTCCGTCCAGGACCAAATCGAGTCTTTGCGCGTGTTGAGCTGCGAGCGAGGCGCCTCGAACAAGTCGCGCGCCGGCAGCGGCAGCTGGCCGTGCGTCGCCAGCACGCGGCCGTCGGGGGCGGCGGCCACGATGGCCTGCACGTCTTCGTCCTTCGAGTAGCGCTCGAAGGCGTCTTGCAGCATCGGCTCGTCTCTCAGGATCAACGCCAGCTCGCCGCGCTCGGCCACCTCCGCCGCGCCGCGCGCCACCTTCCACCCCAAATCTTGCTGCATCCTCGGCGTTAGCCAGTCGAAGATGTGCCCGACGAACAGCATCACGACCAAGCACAGCGCGGCGACGAGCAGGGCGATGAAGCCGGTCAGCGCGATTTGCAGGCGCGAGCTCGACAGGATGCGCCGCCGCTCCGCCGCCGGCAGCAAGGTCAAGGTCTTGGGCAGGATGGACGGGGCCGCCAAGGTCAGATCTTGATGCGGTTGCGGCCAGCTTGCTTGGCGGCATAAAGCCGTTGATCGGCGATGCCAACCAGCTCCTCGAGCGTGCGACCGTCGACGGGGAACGTCGCGATACCGCCGCTGATGGTCACGCTGAACGTGCGCCCCTGGCCGCCGTCGAACACGAGCTTGGCGAACTCGCCCGTCACCCGCGCCAAGATCTCGCGGGCGCTCTCGGCCCACTCGCCGTAAAACGCAATGATGAACTCCTCGCCGCCCCAGCGCCCGCGCAGATCTTGCAGGCGGAAGCGGGTGCCGAGCAGCGCGCCGAAAGCGGTCAGCACTTTGTCGCCCACGCCGTGGCCGTAGGTGTCGTTGACGGCTTTGAAGCGATCGACGTCCAGCAAGCACAGCGAGATGTGACGTCGCGCGCGCTGCGCTTCCGCCAAGCGCGCCAGCGCGCTCTCCGTGAACGCGCGCCGCGTGAGCAAGCCCGTCAGCAGGTCGCGGTTGCTCTGCTCGCGGAAGACGCGGGTGCGATCGAGGCGAACGCGCAGGCGCGCCAGCAGCTCGCTCGGGCGAATGTCGGGCGCGAGCATGTCGTCGACGCCCGCCTCGTAGGCGGCGACGCGGCCATCGCTCGGGCCGCGCGCCAAGATCGGCAGATCGCGCCAGCGCGGCGCTGCGCGCACGAGCCGGCACAGCAGCTGGCCGTTGCTCGTGGACTGATCTAGCACCAGCGCGCTCGGCTGCGAGGCGTCGAGCGCTTCGAGCACGAGCTCGGGTTGATGAAAGACCTTGAGCTGGATCCCTTCCGCTTCGAGCGGATCACGCAGCCAGTCGATGCTGCCGTTGAGGGCCAGCGCCAGCACCCGCGGGCGCTCATGAAGCGTCCCGAAATCGAGCGTGTCGAGCGCGGTGGCGACCTTCTCCGGCGCGGTCGGCTTCACGAAATACAAGACCGCGCCCAGTCGCGCGGCGGCCATGCGTGGCCCGTAGGCACCGTCGTCGGACAGCACGATCAGCGCCAGGCGCGGCGCACGCTGCTTCAAGCGCGCGAGCACGTCGCCGAAGTCGTCGGGATCGTTCGGGCCTAGCTCCACCACCAAGGCGCTCGGCGCGGCCCCGGTGCGCAAGGCGAGCTCGTGCTTCTCGATGACGATGGCGTCGAGGCGCTTCTTGGCGACGGCTCGCGCGAGGTCGGCGGCCAGCGGCGCTTCGTCGCACACCACCCAGACCGCGCCACGGCTCAGCGGCGCTTCGGGCGGCGCGGCTTGCGCCTCGGGCATGGCGCAGGCCGCTCGCGCGGCGCCGAGCGCGGCGTCGACTTGACGGAACGTCGCGGAGTCCGGCGCGAGCTCGCCCTCGGCCATGGCCGCCACCGCGTCCTCCACGTGCAGCACGGCGTTGGCGACCTCGGAGAACGCGCTCTGCTCGGCGCTCACGTACAGCTGGTGCGCCGAGCGCTGCGCCTCCGTCCAGCCCTCGGGCGATTGACTGCTCCGGGCCTGCGCCAGCACCGCGTCCAAGCGGTCGAGGGCCGCTAGCAGCGCCTCCGAGGTCAGCGTGGCCCGCGGCTCCGCCGCGCCTCCGGGGGGAGGCCTGCGCGAAAGAGTAGGGGCGGTCGACGCTCGGCTCATCCAGTCTCGAAGCTGTACGGCCAGAGGGCGGTGAGCTTAATTTCGGTCGTACGAGAACGAGCCGGGCCGCTGGCCGCCCGGCTTAAGCGCGGCCGCAGCGCGCCGTTGTGGTCGTGGGCTCATGCCAGTCGACCCCGAGCGTCGTGACTTAGGCTCTTGCGAGCTGTCGTTCGAAAGAAAGCCAGAGCTCATCTCGATCGTCCGGCGCTTCGTCAGCGATTTCTACACTCGCACCTTGGCCGACCCCGACGCCACCTCGCGCCTGGCGCTCGCCACCCACGAGCTGCTCGAGAACGCCGTGAAGTACTCACGCGACGGCAAAGCCAACGTGCGCATCCAAGTGAGTGGCCGCGGGCAGAAAGCTCGAGTTCGGATTCGCACCAAGAACCGAGCCCGCCCCGAGGACGCCGAGGTCATCCAGCGCACCATCGACGAGATGTCGTCGATGGACGCCACCGTTTACTACCTCAGCCTCATGCGCCGCAACGCTCATCGCGTCGGCGGCTCGGGCCTCGGACTGGCGCGCATCCACGCCGAGGCCGAGATGGCCATGAGCGTGGCGTGTCGAAATGGCAGCGTCACCGTGAGCGCCGAGACCGAGGTCTTGCTCGCGGACCGGAAGGAAGGTGCAGCGTGAACGAGATTGCTTTGCCCGTCGAGCAGGCTGCGGAGCTCCGCGCCCAGCTGACTCTGCAAGAGGCGGCGCTGGTCGCCAAGCTCTCCGGCACCGCGGACCTGCGCGTGACCGACAGCGTCGAGGCCATCTTGACGCGGGTGCATCAGAAGGCGCTCGAGCTGCACATCGCCGAGGTGCAGATGGACCTGCGAGACCTGGAGTTCATGAACAGCTCGTGCTTCAAGAGCTTCGTGTCGTGGATCAGCGAGGTCTCCGAGCTGACCGCCGGCCAGTACCGCATTCGCTTCTTGTCGAACCCGAGCATCTTGTGGCAGCGCCGTAGCTTGCACGCCTTGTCGTGCTTTGCCGCGGAGCTCGTCACCATCGAAGCCCAGAACTAGGGCGCAGCCCGTCCCGCCCCTGCCGGCCCCCCTCCACTTCACGGCGCGTTTGGGCGGAGACCGCAAAATTCGGGGTCGCGCGCCAGCCCGACTGCCGCTGACGCAGCCTAGCGGGCTTGAAAATGGCGCGAGGGCCGGGTTACATGCCCGGCATGAGCTTCCGACCCGGAACGTCGCTTGCCGTGGGATTGGTGTTGTTGGCGCTCGGCTGCAACAGCCGAGACGAGGCCAAGTGTAACCAGGGCTTCGACGTTACCCGTCAAGCCATCCAACAGAAAGACTTCGCCCTCGCCAAGCAGTGGCGTGAGTACGCCTACAAGCAGTGTGACGCCACGGGCCAAGACCAGGAAGGCCTCACGAAGCTCGACGGCGAGCTGAGCACGGCAGAGGCGACCGCGAAGGCCGAAGCCGAAGCCGAAGCGCAGCGCAAGGCCAACAACGAGGCGCTGCTGAAGCTCTTCGTCAGCTGGGCCGGCGAAAACCGCGCTGCGCCGGACAAGGCTTCGTCGGCGCCCGTCTGCGACCCGCCTCCCGCGGATCCCGTAGAGGCCGCCAAGGTCGCCAGGACCAAGGAGCAGCTGTGCACCGGCACCCGCACCGCCGGCGACCACACGCTCACCGTTCGCTACTGGGACGCCGACAAGACCTTGATGCGCTTCGCCACGAAGTTCCCCGCGCCCGTCTCTTGTCAGGATTTCGGCGCCAGCGTCAGCAAGACGTTCGACGTGCCGGCGACGAACGGCGCCTCCGTCAAGCGCTCGCGCTGCGACATTTCGGCGGGCGCGCTCTCGGGCATGAGCGTGGTGGTGAGCGAAGCCGCGAACGCAGAGGCGTACATCTTTTCGCCCGGATACCTCGAAAAAGATCGCTTGATGAAGCAGATCGCCGGCGGCTGACGCCCCAACCGTCGATGCAGATCGAGCTGATCGCCACCGCGAGTGAAGACTCCGCGTACCTGCCGCGTCTCGGGCTGGGCGTGCTGGCCGCGCTGACGCCTCCGAGCGACGAAGTCATTTACACGGACGACCTGGTCAAGCCTTTCGACGTCGAGCGTGACGTGAAGGACGTGGACTTGGTCGGCATCAGCGTCGATAGCAAGACGGCCAGCCGCAGCTACGCCATCGCGGAGGCCTACCGCCGTCGCGGGGTGAAGGTGGTGCTCGGCGGCATTCACCCCACCGCGCTGCCCGATGAAGCGCTGCGCTTCGCGGACGCGGTCGTGGTCAGCGAAGCGGAGGAGCTGTGGCCGCGCGTCGTGGAGGACGCGCGCAACCGCCGCCTGCAGCGCGTCTATCGCGGCGAGCTGCCGGATTTGTCACGCGCTCGCCCCTGGGCCCGCCGTGAGCTGTTCCGCTCGAAGAAGTACATCCCCTTTCAAGTCGTGCAGACGATGCGCGGCTGCCCGTACCCTTGCGAGTTCTGCAGCGTCTCCACCGCCAACGGCACGAGCATGCGCTTCCGCGCCGTCGACGACGTGCTCGGTGAGCTGAAGCAGCTGGGTAAGCTGATCATGTTCGCCGACGACAACGTGATGATTCACCGAAAATACTCGGCAGAGCTGTTCCAGCGCATGGGCGAGCTCGACAAGCACTGGATTGGTCAGTGCTCGCTGGCGGCGGTGGGTCGCATCGAGAACGTGAAGCTGATGGCCGAGAGCGGCTGCAAAGCCTTGTTCATCGGCTTCGAGAGCATCGACGACGGCACGTTGGCGTTCACCGGCAAGCGCCAGAACCGCCCCGCCAAGTACAAAGACGTGCTCGACATGCTCCACGACCACGGCATCTCCACCTGGGGCAGCTTCGTGTTCGGCTTCGACACCGACGACGCGGAGGTCTTCGACCGCACGGTGGAGTTCGGCGTGCAGATGCAGCTCACGATGGCGCTGTTCGCGATGCTGACCCCCTACCCGGGGACGAAGCTGTACAAGCGCCTCGCCGCCGAGGGCCGCTTGACGAAGCCCGAGTGGTGGCTGGAGGGCGATCACGACGCCGGCTCGCCCTACTTCGTGCCGAAGACGATGACGCGTGAGGCGCTGCGCGAAGGCTGGCAGCGGGCGTGGCAGCGCTTCTACTCGCCGGGCAACATCTGGAAGCGCTGGACGCTGCGGCAGCGCTCGAGCTGGATCCAAACGCTCGGCTACCTGCCGCTCAACATCATGCAGAACCGGCTGGCGAAGTACAAAATCGGCGCCGGCACGCAGCGCTTCCGCAGCGCCAGCGACTTCGACCCGATGAGCACCGTCATGAGCGCGATGGCGACCGAGGCCGGCCCGCTCGCGGCCCGGGGCGATGACGCGAACGAGCCGCGCCGCCTGCGCGTCGTCGGCGAGTAGCGCTCGTCACTCCTTCGTCTTCACGAACCTCAGATCCGGCCAGTCTTTCTGCGTGGTGTCGAGGTGCCACGAGTTACGGGCCAAGAACACCAGCGCTCCGGTGTGGTCGTCGGCCAGGTAGCCCTCGTTGCCGTTCTCGAACTTCTTGAGCAGCAGCGGGTCGCCACCTTCGATCCAGCGGGCCGTGAACAAGCCCGCGGCCTCGAACACGACCGGGATGTCGTACTCGCTCTTGATGCGATCCGCGAGCACGTCGAACTGCAGCGCTCCGACCACGCCCACGATGTAGTTCGAGCCGATGCGCGGCTTGAAGATGCGCGCGGCGCCTTCCTCCGCGAGCTGCTCGAGCGCGCGTGACAGGTGCTTGGCGCGCATCGGATCCGTCGGGCGCACGCGCTGCAGCAGCTCCGGAGCGAAGCTCGGGATGCCGGTGAAGGTGAGGGTTTCCCCCTCCGTGAGCGTGTCGCCGATACCGAGCTTGCCGTGGTTGGGGATACCCATGATGTCGCCGGCGAAGGCTTCTTCGGTGGTCTCGCGATCTTGAGCCAAGAAGCTGACCGGGTTGTGCAGCGCCATCACCGAGCCGGAGCGCACGTGGGTGAGCTTCATGCCACGCGAGAAGTGGCCCGAGCACAAGCGCACGAACGCCACGCGGTCGCGGTGCTTCGGGTCCATGTTGGCCTGCACCTTGAAGACGAAGGCGGTGACCTTCTCTTCCGCCGGCAGCACGTCGCGCTCTTTGGCCTTTTGAACGCGCGGCGCGGGTGCCAGATCCGCGACGCCGCGCAGCAGCTCGCGCACGCCGAAGTTGTTGATGGCGCTGCCGAAGAACACCGGCGTCAGGTGCCCGCCGCGGTACTCTTCGAGGTCGAAGGCGGGGCACAGCGCGCGCGCCATCTCCACTTCTTCCCGCAGCGTCTTGGCGGCGCTCTCGGGCAGCATCTGGTCGAGCTTCGGATCGTCGAGCCCGTTGCACACCTCGCCCTCGTCGGCGACGCGGCTCTTGACGCGCTCCATCAGCGCCAGCCGGTCGCGTCGCAGGTCGTAGCAGCCGAGGAAGCGCTGCCCCATGCCGATCGGCCAGCTCACCGGCGTCACCTGCAGCTGCAGTGCTTGCTCGACCTCATCCATCAGCTCGAACGGCTCGCGACCTTCGCGGTCCAGCTTGTTGATGAACGTGATGATGGGCACGTTGCGCAAGCGGCACACCTCGAACAGCTTGCGGGTCTGCTCTTCGATGCCCTTGGCGGCGTCGAGCACCATGATCGCGGAGTCGACCGCGGTGAGAGAGCGGTAGGTGTCCTCGCTGAAATCTTGGTGGCCGGGGGTGTCGACCAAATTGAACACGTGGCCGTCGTGCTCGAACGTCATGGCCGAGGCCGTGACGGAGATGCCACGCTCGCGCTCGACCTTCATCCAATCCGAGCGGGCGCGCCGCGCGTCGCCGCGCGCCTTCACCGCGCCGGCCAGCTGAATGGCGCCGCCGAACAAGAGCAGCTTCTCCGTCAGGGTCGTCTTACCGGCGTCCGGATGGGAGATGATGGCGAAGGTGCGACGGCGCGAAACCGCCTGCTCGATCAGCGTTGGCACGGCGGGGCGGTACCAGAGCGCGAGCGCTCCCGCAAGTCCGCGGACCGGAGCGACACGGGTGCCCGACGCTCCCAGCCAGGGCAAGTCGCGCTAAGGTGGCTCGTGTGTCCCGTCGGGTCGTGCTCTCGAGCGCGGTTTCTCTGACCGCCTTGGCGTTGGTAGCTGGCTCGTTCTGGGCCGCCAAGCGCTTCCGCGCGCCGGTCTCGGACGAGCTATCGCTGCCCTTGTCGGGCGGGGGCGTGACCATCGCCTGGGCGCCGCGGAGCAGGGCCGCGGGCGGGCCGGGCTCGGCGCGGACGCAGGGGGAAGCGCTCGATTACCTGCTCGAGAGCGATCGCCTGCGGCTGGTCGTCGGCAACGACGGCGCGGGGATCGAACGTCACCAACGCTACGGCTCTCTCATCGACTTGGATCTCCAAAAGGATGTCGCCGACGAGCTGAACGAGCTAGCTACCGTACTGTACGTGGCTGGCGCGCAGGTACCGCTGCGCGTGATCGACGTCGACGTCGGCAAGGCAGGGGAGCGACCGGTGCTCGCCGTCGAGCAGGCCTCGCGCGATGGCCGCTTCGAGCTGCGCACCGAGCTGCGCCTCGCCCCGAAGCAAAACTTCGTCGAGCTCTCCACCACCATCACCAACTTGACGGGTAAGCGTCTGAGCGCCGTGCAGGCGGGCGATCGCGGCCTTTGGGCGGGCATGGCGGCGTTCGCCCCACGCCTGGGCCACGTGCACTTCGCGACGCGCGCGGACGTGCCTTGGCTCGGGCGCACCGGCAAGCGCCTGAGCTACGGCCTGGTGTTCCCCGAGCAGCCGGCTCATACCGTGTTTCATTTCGACGTCGTGGGGCCGATCGGCGAAGTGGCGCTCGGCAAGAGCGTGGAGCTCGGGCCCGGGGCCAGCGCCGAATACCGGCGCGACCTGATCGTGGTCGAGGGCGGGCTCGGCAAGCTGGCCGAAATTGCGTGGCGGCAGCTGGGCAAGCCGGTGGGCCACGCGCGCGGCACCCTGCGCCCCCCGCAAGCGTGGGCCACGATCTCCGCGCGTCACCCCGACGGGCGCACCGTGCTCGCGGTGCCGGCTCGCGCCGACGGCACCTTCGAGCTGCCGCTGCCACCCGGCGATTACCGCTTCGTGCTGCAGGCTCCCGGCGGCGAAGACGAGGAGCTGGGGCGCGTGACGGCGGGCGGCGAGCTGCGCTTGAACCTCGTCCCCCCGCGCCCGGGCACGTTGAGCTTTCTGCTGACCGACGAGGAGCAGCGCCCGCTCTCGGGGCGACTCGTCGTGCGCGGGGTGCCGCCGACCAAAGACCCTGACCTCGTGCCGGCGGAGGGTGAAGCAGGCTCGAAGAACATGCTCTACACGCTGACGGGCGCGGGCTCGCTGCAGTTGCCGGCGGGCCGCTACGACGTGCTGGCCACGCACGGCCCCGAGTACTCGATGCCGCGCCAAGAGCTGGAGATCAACGCCGACCTGGGCGCGACCTTCCACGGCGAGCTGTCGCGCGTCGTCGACACGAGCGGCTACCTCGCGGCTGACTTTCACGTGCACGCCTCGCCGAGCCCGGACTCGAACGTCTCGCTCACCGACCGCGTGCTCACGTTGGCCGCTGAAGGCATCGAGCTCGTGGCCGCCACCGATCACAACCACGTGACCGACTACACCGAGCCGCTACGCACGCAGCGATTGAACGGGCAGCTGTCCGCGATGTCGGGGGTCGAGATGACGACGCCGAGCTGGGGACATTTCAACGCCTACCCATACCCGCTCGGCGTCGAGCCGCCCCCATCGCAAGAGGCGTCGCCGCTGGAGATCTTCTCGATCGCCCGAGCGCGCGCGCCGCAAGCGGTGCTGCAAGTCAATCACCCGCGCATGCCCGGCGTCGGCTACTTCAACCGCGGTGAGCTCGACACGAAGACGGGCGTCGCCGTGTCGCCCGACTTCAGCTTCGGCTTCGACACCCTCGAGGTCTCGAACGGCTTCGACCTCGAGGATCCCAAGGTGCTCGAGCGTAACCTGCGCGAGTGGTTCGAGCTGATGAACGTCGGGCACCGCTACACCGCGGTCGGCAACTCCGACTCGCATCGGGTCGTCTTCCAATGGGCGGGGTGGCCGCGCACCTACGTGAGGGTGCCGGATCAAGACCCGGCCCGCGTCGTGCCGGCGGAGGTGGCGCGGGCGCTCGCGGGCGGCCACGCCGTGGTTTCCTGCGGAATTTTCGTGCTGCCGCAGGCAAACGGCAGCGCGGGCCCCGGCGACACGGTGCAAGGCTCGCGCGTCTCGCTCGCCATCAGCCTGCGCGCGCCGGGCTGGATCGACATCGCGCGGGTCGAAGTCTACGCCAACGGCGCGAAGGTCGAGGAGCGCAAGCGCGACTCGCCGCTGTCACGCTCGCCGCTGTCACGCTCGGTGTGGAACCTCGAAGTGGATCTCGAGCTCAAGAATGACGCGGCGGTGGTGGTCGTCGCGCGCGGCGACCGCTTCATGAACGATGCGTTGCCCGGCAAGTGGATCAAGCCCTTCGGGTTCGCGAACCCGATCCTGGTCGACGCCGACGCCGACGGCGTCTTCACTCCACCTGGTCCGTAGCGGTTCGCGGGAGCTGCTCGCTCAGAGTCCGCGCAAGCTCAGCAGCTTGGTTTCGGTCAGCTCGTCGATGGCGAAGCGCACGCCTTCACGCCCCTTGCCCGAGTCGCGCGTCCCGCCATACGGGACGTTGTCGACGCGGAACGTCGGCGCGTCGTTGATCAGCACCCCCGGGAAGCTCAGGCGCGCGAAGGCTTCGAGCGCGCGAGACAGCTCGCGGGTGAAGACGGCGGCTTGGATGCCGAAGCGCGAGGCGTTGCAAGCCGAAAGCCCCGCCTCGAAGTCGTCTACCGGCTCGATCACGGTGACGGGCCCGAAGATCTCGTCGCGGCAGACCCGCTGCGAGGGCTGGGTACCGGTGAGCACGGTGGGCTGAAGCAGGTTGCCCTCTGCGCCGCCGCCGGTGAGGACTCGGGCGCCTTCGCGGCGCGCCTCGTCTACCCATTGCAGCACTCGCGTGACGTGGCGCTCCTCGATCATCGGGCCCACCACCGTCCGCTCGTCCAGCGGATCACCCACCGCGAGGGCGCGCGTGAGCTCGACGAAGCGGTCCACGAACGCGCGGTAACGCTCCCGCACCACGAACAGCCGCTGCGCCTTGATGCACACTTGCCCCGCGTTGGCGAAGCTGGCCTCGACCACGCGCGGCAGCAGCGCTTCGAGGTCGACGGTCTCGTCGATCAAGCACGGGGCGTTGCCGCCGAGCTCGAGCAGCACCTGCTTGCGCCGCGCGAGCCCCTCGAGGTGCCAGCCCACGCTGTCGCTGCCGGTGAAGGACAGCACGGGCAAGCGCGCATCGGTGGCGAGCCGCTCCGCGACCGCTGGCAGCAGGTGCACGACGTTGAAGGCATGCGGTGGTGCGCCGGCTTCGCTCGCCAGCTCCGCCAGGCGATGAGCGGTGAGCGGTGCTTGTGGCGCGGGCTTGAGGACGAGTGGCGCGCCCACCGCCAGCGCGGGGGCGAGCTTGTGCGCGACCAGGTTCAGCGGGAAATTGAAGGGCGAAAAGCCAGCGATCGGGCCTCGCGCGACCTTGCGGTACAAAGTCAGCCGGCCTTCGGCGCCCGCGAGCTGATCGGAGGGAATGAGCTCTCCGCCCAGCACCCGCGCCTCCGCCGCGCCCAGGCGAAACGTCGCGGCGCCGCGCGCTACTTCGGCGCGCGCGTAGCGGATCGGCTTGCCGCTCTCGAGCGCGATCAGCTGTGCGAGCGCCTCGTGCTCGCGATCGATGGCCTGCGCGATGCGCTCGAGCACCAGCGCGCGCTCGTGCGTGGGGCTCGTCGACCAACTGCGGAAACAATCCACCGCGCCGCAGATCGCGTCCTCGAGGTCACGCTCGTCGCCGAGGCCGACGCGCCCCACGAGCCGTCCATCGAACGGACTGGTGATGTCCGCCATCGTCGCGACAGCGCGGCTCTCGCCGCCGAGGTAGGGACCAAACGACGTCATGCTCGCGGGCAGCATAGTCAAAGGCGTTCGCACGTCGCGTGCCGTCGTCGGAAAATTCCTCGAAGGGAGGATAATCACACTGTGGGTATGTCATTTAGCCGTGACTCTTCGCGACACAGGCCTACATCTCTCGCAGCGTAATTGACGGTCAGACGACGTTAAACTGCCGGAAAAATCGCGGGATTTTGCGATGCGAGGGCGCCGCCCCACACGCTGTGCGTGAGCGTCGATTCGGGTTTACAGATGGAAATTCTGGCCGGTATAACCAGTGAACTCGATGCGAGTACTGGCAGCTATCGCGCTCGGTTACTTCCTGGTCGTCGGCAAGCTCGGCGGACAGGGCCCTACCGAGCAGCTCAGCGCGGGGTTGATGGAGCCGGCGCGCGCTGAGCTCGATCGCACGCTGAGCGTCGCGCTCGATGAGCCGCGCCCGTTCGAGGTCGAGCTGGATACGCCCAAGCGGCGGGTCGCCCCGGGCAGCCGGGTCATCTCCCTGACGGCGGGCTGTCGCGCGGCCGAGAAGCCGTACGACCTGCTCATTCACTTTCACGGCGCGCCGCCCGTGCTCGAAGCGGCGTTCGAGAAGTCGGGCATCGATGGCGTGCTCGTCGTCTACAACTGGGGCATCGGCTCCGGTGCCTACGAGGAGCCCTTCGCAGCGCCGGGTACGTTCAACCAGCTGATGACGAGCATCGCTCACGGCGTTCGAGAGCTGTGCCCGACGGCTGCCGAGCCGAAGCGTATCGGCCTCAGCGCCTGGAGCGCCGGTTACGGCGCGATCTGGCGCATCCTCGATCGCTCGAACGACGCCGCCCGCATCGACTCGGTGCTGCTCTCCGACGGCTTGCACGCGGGCTTCGTAGGCAACGAGCGCGAGCGCAACGTGAACCCGGCGCAGATGGCCGCGTTCGAGCTGTTCGCGGATCTGGCGATCGCCGATCAGAAGCTCTTCGCCATCACTCACTCGACGATCCGCACTCCGTACGCGAGCACCACCGAGACCGCCAGCTACTTGCTAGACGCGGAGGGCGTGCCGCGTATTCCGACGAGCCTGCCGGGGCCGCGCCCCGATATGGAGCTCACGTCGCGCGCGGATAAAGGATCGTTTCACGTCCGTGGCTTCGCGGGAGAAGACAAGCCCGCGCACGCCAACCAACTGTACGCCTTCGGCGATCTGCTCCTTCCCTACCTGAAGGAGCGCTGGCGCTGAGCCGCCGCGCGCCCCGGCTCGGCTGATCACGAACGCGCCCGCTCACCGCGGGCGCTGGCTCATTTGCAGCCCAGGAAGGTGCTGCACTTCTTCTTCGTCTTGTTCGCCGCGGACGCCTTGCTGTCTTTGGTGGCGGTCGCGGTCGCGGTCGCGGCCGGCTTGGCGGTGGCCACGGGCTTGGCCGCGACCGTGACTGCCGCGGACTTGGCGGCCGTCGCCGCTGACTTGGTGGAAGCGGCGGCCGGCTTGGCGGCGGCCACGGGTGCGGGCGTCGCGGGGGCAGCCGCCGGCGCAGCGGCGGCGCTGGCTCGAGCGGGTAGCGCAGGCAGCTCGAACGTCACGCTCGCGACCTGCCCTGCGGTCGCCGTGAACGTGAGCGACTTGGAGCCGAAGCCCAGCTTGGAGGCGCTGCAGTCGTGACTACCGGGCGCGACCTCGACGTCGCCTTCGATGCCGGTCACGTTCTTGCCGTCGCACACCACCCACTCGCACGCCTCCGGTAGACACGTGAAGCGAGCCTTGGCGGGACCTGCCGCGGCTGCGCTCACCGCTGGCGGCGCAGCCGAGGGCGCGGCGGGCACTGGCGTCGCGCTCGGCTCTGCTGCGGTCGTGGGCGCGTCGCCCGTGCGAACGAGCTGGTAGCCGCCGAAGGCCAGGCCCGCGACCAGCAGCGCGCCCAGGCCGATGAAGACGGGCGCGAGCGACTTTTTCTTGCCGCTGCCGGTGAGCGGCTCCGCCCCGCGGAGCGCCGATGAGCTCGCGGCCGCCGCTGGCGCGAGCCGGGCAGACGCGGAGTCGGGAGCTGGCACGGCGCTCCCCGCAGCGGTCGCGAGGGATGGGGCAGCCGCGGCCGCGGGCCCGGCGAAGCCGAGCGAAGCCGGCGAAGGCTCTGGTTGGAAGACGAGCGGCTGCGCGATGGCGGCGGCGATGCCGGGCATCGCGCGGGGCCCGCCGCCACCGCGTAGGCTCACGCTCTCCGCCAGGGTCGCGAGCTCACGCGCCATCTCGCCCGCGCTTCGAAATCGCTCGTGGGGGGCGATCGCGAGCGCGCGCGCGAACCACGGATCGAACGCGGGATCGAGCGCGACGCCGATCTCGCGGGCACGTTCGCTGACGGGCGCTAGCGGCTGATTCAGCTCGGTCCAGTGCGCGTTGGGATCGAAGCCAGGGCTGCGCAGCGAGCGGAACGGCGTGCCGCGCGTCAGCGCAAAGAACGCAATCACGCCGAGCGCGAACAGATCGACGCCGGGCGTGGGCACGGCGCCTGCGTCGACCGCGTCGGGCGGGGTGTAGCCGGGCGGACCACCCCAGCCCATCGCCTCGGGGGCGCCACGGCGCACCGCGCTCACGCCGAAGTCGGTGATGCGCACCCACTCCGGGTTGTCGGGCGAGATGAAGATGTTCTGCGGCTTGAGATCGCGGTGCACGATGCCGGCCGCGTGCGCGGCGTCGAGCGCTCGCGCCAGCACGCTGAGCGCGCGGCTCAAATCGGCGGCGCCGAGGGGGCCTTGGGCCAGCGCTCGTCGATCGAGCGAGGCCCACGAAATGCGCTCCGCGGTGCTGAAAGGAACGCCGAGGTTGGCGTCGATGCCGAAGTCGTAGGCGCGCGCGATGCCCTCCACACCCAGGCCCGACGCTTGCCGCGCGAGCGATTGGTACTCGGAGAGCGCCGCGGCGCGGGCCATCACCGCGTGGTCGAAGACCTTGAGCGCTACTTGCGCGCCGCCGCGCACCTCCACGGCCGCGTAGACCACGCTCAAGTCACTCTCGCCGATCACTTCGGCGACCTGGTAGCGTCCCGAGAGCATCGTCGACGGTGCGAGCAGGCGCGCCGTCATCAGCGAGCCCCAGCGGCGACGCGCGCGCAGGCCGTCAAGGCTTGCCTCGGAGCGTCTGCACCGATTCCATGATCTTCGGTGCTTCGGACTCCGCCACCTGCTCGGTGACGAAGCCAATGCCGATCAAGGTATGCTCGGGCGTCGGCTTGCCCACGAGGACGAGCAGCGTGCCCTTGCCTTTGTCGGCGAGTGAGAGCGCTTCTCCTTGTTGAGCCTTCTCGACCTCCCAAAGATCGACGGAGCCTTCGCCGGCGGGCAGCGTCTGCTGCGGCTTCTTGAGCCGGCGCTTCAGCTTGTCGGTCTTCAAGCCCCTGACGCCGCGCTCGCTCACCATCGACTCGATGGCGGGCGCGATGTCGCTCGGGTCGGGGCTCGGCATCAAGATCATCATCGCGTTGCCGTCCGGGTGCACCGCGACGCTGCCGCCGGCCGTACGGGCGTAATGCCAGCCCGCAGGGGGGGTGAACCAAGCGCCCGTCTCGCCCACGAGCAGCTTCGTCTCCGCGCTGGCGGCGCATTTCTCTGCCAAATCTTCGCACTTGGGCGGAGGCGGCGGGGGCGGAGGTGGCGGCGCGGGGGGCGGAGGTGGAGGGGGCGGTGGGGGAGCCGCTTGCGGCGCTTCGCCGGTCCACGCGGCCGGTGGCTTCGGGTAGTTGCAGGCGCTCCCGAGCAAGGTCGTGAGCAGCAGGGCGGGCAGCAGCCCCACGATGGGTCGCAAGGTAAGTCGGGACGACACGACGCAGGAGAAAAGCATAGCTGCGCTCGAACCGCAAAAACCCTCGTCGAAACGGGGCGCAAAGCCGAGCTCGCTCAGGGCATGTCGGGTGACGGCCCGGGAACGACGGGGGCGACGGCCGCAGGTAAGCTCTTCGTTACCGCTGCGCGGCGAGAGGCGCCGCTCGTGATGTCCACACTTCGGACCACAGGTGCGGGCGGGGTGGCCGCGGGCGCGGCCGGATGATCGTGCGCGTCGAGCGAGCCTCCACTTTCTTCGGGCTTGCCTGCCTTATCATCGGCCTGCGCGACGGCGCGCTTGGGGTCGGGACGCGGCTTGCTGCGCGGCGCCTCACCGGGGCCGGCGTAGTCTACCCAATAGGCCGCGGTGTCGCGCACGTCGAGGTGGACGAACGACGAGTTCGGATAGTAGCCGACGCCGCAGTTGCGAAAGCGACGCAGGTAGTCGCGCACGACGGTGTTGTCGACGCCGGGAATGCTGAAATCGACGGCTTGGCTGTGCTTGTGGCGCGAGTCCTCGAAGTACGAATGATCACGCCAACCGCTGACGATGCGCAGCGGCCGACCGAAATGCTCGCTCACGTCGGCGAGCAAGGCGATGAGGCGCGCGTCCACGCGCGGCCGGCTACCGGTGGCGCCGAACAGCTTGGAGATGGATTCGATGGCGCCGGGCGCGACCTTGCCGCGCTTGTCGAACACCACACCTCGATAACGCGTGGTGTAGGTGGCCATCTCCACGAAGCCCCGCTTCGTGGCTTTGGTGCTCGAGGGGCGCTTGGCGCTCGCGTCGTCGAGCTTCGAGAGCCCCGCGTCGGGGAGCGAGCCGGGGATCACCAGCACCTGCCCGGGCTTGATCTTATCGGTGCGCCGAATGCGGTTGGCCTCGCAAAGCGCTTCGATGCTCACCTGATAGCGCCGCGCGATCGACTCGAGGCGCTGGCCCGAGTAAACTTTGTGGGTCGTCGGGCGAGGCGGCTCGCGCGTGCTGGCCAGCATCGTCTGGGCGGCGCTCGTTCGGCGCGCGTCTTTGGTCTCGGCGGGGCCGTATTGGCGGCGCGTGATGGTGCCGTCTTTGTCGCCTTTGATGGGGACCAGCAGCTTCTGACCCACCTTCAAGCGATCGGTGCGATCGATGCCGTTCGCGGTACACATCGCGTCCACCGTCACGCCGTAGCGCTTGGCGATTGAGCCGAGGCGCTGGCCGCTCGCGACGGTGTGGTAGCGGGGCGAGCTGGCGGCTGACGCTAGCTCTGTCCAAGCAAGCAGGAGCAGGATGGCGAGGGAAGCCCGGAGAGCGCGCACGCCTGGTGTTTAACCCGGCTCGGCGCGGCGTCCATAATATTTAGCAACACTGAAATTAAGAGTGATTTCACGCAACTGGGAACCCGCGCGGACCGATGGGTGTATATCCGCTCTCAATCCAGCCCATGCGCCCTCTCCGATCGAAGCTCCTCCGTCGCCTGGCTGCCACCTCAATCCTGGCATCGCTTTCGCTCGCAGCTCCGTCCCGCGCGCTCGGGGCCGAGCCGACACCTTCGGAGCTGAGCGTCGCGCGGCGGCTGTTCGACGAGGGCAAGGCGGCCTTCGACGCGGGGCGCTGGCAGGAAGCAGCTGGCAAGTTTCGCCAAGCCACCGCCATCAAGGACACGCCGGGCATGCGCTTTCACCTCGCGCGCTGCGAAGAGGAGCAAGGCGCGCTCGTGGAGGCGCTCGTCGAGTACGACCGAGCGCAGGAGCTGATGGAGCACGGCGCCAAGGCGCCCGACGTCGAGCGCCTGTTGCCCGAGGCCCGTGAGAAGGTGAAGGCCAAGATCGGGCAGCTGGTGCTGCGGCTGCCAGCCGACACTCCGGCGGTAACCGTAGAGCTCGACGGTAAAGCGGTGTTGCCGTCCGTACTGAGCCTCCCGCTGCCGGTGAACCCGGGGACTCACCGCCTGCGCGCTACCGCTGCCGGGCGCCAAGCGTTTTCGGTCGAGGTCACGGTGCCCGTCGGCGGCACCGAGCACCTCACCATCGACTTACCGCCGGACCCGCAGGCCCAGCCGGCCGCTCCCGTGACGACGACGCGCCCGGCTCCTCGCGCGGAAGACGCCGCGATCTCCGGCCGCTCGCTGGCCCTGGCGGGCGAAGCGACGCTGTTCGTCGCCGCGGTCACGACTGGCGTCGTGTTTCAAATCAAGCGCGGCGCCGCGGCCGACCGCTATGCATCGGCCAATCGCCTGATCCTCGCGCAGCTCGATGATCCGGCGCAGATCGACAGCGCCTGCCACCAACGGCTCGAGGGCTGCGAGCAGCTCGTCGCCGCTGAAGACGACCGCTCGCGGGCGGGAACGGTGGCGGCCGTCGCGTTCGTGGCGGCGGGCGCGTCTGCCGTCGCTTTCGGCTTGACCTACTGGCTGTGGCCGCAAGGCCAAGCGCCGGTCGACGTGAGGGTCGGCGCCGCGCCGCGTCGACTCGGTCTCACGGTATCGGGAAGCTTCTGAGCTACCGTACAAACGCGAGAAGCCCGCGCAGAGCGGGCCTCTCTTTCGATTGAGGTCGGGGAGGGATTGAGCTCAGCGGGCGAAGTATTGAGTCGCGCGCTTCTGGCCCTTCGTCTTGAGCTGCTTGCCGGTGATCAGCTTCTTGGCCGGCAGATTCAGCTCCTTCGTCGAGGTGCCCATACCGTCCGCGATCTGCTCGATGCGCTGACCAGGGTTGTTCTTCACGTAGTCGAGCAAGCGACCGGTGAGGCGCTCGATCTCGTCCGGAGGACGCTTGGCGCCCTTTTCACGGCTGGCAGCGCGACCACGACCGCCACCGCGCGGGGCGACCGCTGCAGCGGCACGGCGACCGCCACGGCCAGGAGAAGGACGAGCCCCGGCGAGCGCGACGCTCACGGTTTCCATCGCCGATTCGCGGATCAGCTCGGCGAGCTCTGCTGCGAATTGTTCGACGCGAGCGCGGATACGATCATCAAGTGAATTAGCCATGGCGAGGCTGTAGTTCATGGAGAAACCGAGTGTCAATGCTCGGCCGTCTTTTAGATTGCCGAGTCATAACTGGCAGCCAGCGACGGCGAGACTTCGACTCTATTCTTGGGTCCGTTTGTCACACTAGGAGTCGACGTGACGATGTGCACGGCCTGACTCAAGCTGGGACTTCGACGGGTGTCTCAATTGACACCGCTGCAGGTCGTCACGGCCCGCAGTGGGTGCGCCTGACACGGCGCGTGGGAAGGCGGACACGCGCCACGGGGGGAGGGGCGCGGATGGCTCGGAATTTCGCGCTGGCCAGCATCTTGCTGAAGGAACCTTCGAGCCGGGCGGTTGTCGGTGATGGCGCGCCGGGGAGCTTTTCAAGTCATCGGGAGTAACCAAAGGAGCAGCGGTCATGAGCATTCGCACTTGCACGATTCTGGTGATGGCATTCGGGGTTTGCGTGGGCACTGCCGTGTTGCCGAGCGACGCCGCAGCCTGCGGCGGTGAATGGTATCCAGAGGCCATTCAAGTGGATCCGCGGATCCACGGGGTGGCGCAGGCGGAAAAGGCGCTCGCGGCCGGCGACCGGCTGGCAGCGGCAGCCAGCGTGATCCGAATGATGCCCCACATCAAGACTCTGAAGGCCAAGCCCAGTTCGCTCGTGGGTCGCGCCGAGCGCGTGCTGGCGGTGGCGCTCTCGAGATCGGGGGGAGCGCTGCCAGCGTCGCGCGAAGTTCCTCGCGAGGTGCTCGGGGCGTGGGAGGGCGTCAAAGAGGGCGACCCCGCCCGCAACCTCGCGTGGTCGGTCGACGTGCTGCGCCGTCAGGCCAGCGCCAAGGCCGACGACGTCGTGCTGAGAACGGAGCTGGCCGAGGCGATGGCGCGCGTCCCCGAGCACCGGAGTGAAGCGCGCGGTCTGTTGGAAGATCTCGCCAAGCGTGATCTGATCGCGTCGCCCGAGGGCTACGCGGCGCTGGCGTCACTGCGGCGTCAATCGGGCGACACGAGCGGGCAAGCGCTGGCATTGAAGCGCTGCGAGGCGATGGCCAAGCGCCAAGACGCCTGCGTGCTCCGTAGCTGATTCGAGCAGGCGATCGATGACGACGCGCCAGTCGCAGCGGCGGTTTTGGGGCGGGGGGCTCCGAGCGGTGATGGGGGTGCTGATCGTGAGCTCCGCCGGCTGCAAGTCGCCGAGCTCCGGGGCGGGGGAGCCGGCGCGCGCCGAGGCGGCGGCGGTCGCGGGAGTCACCGCGCCGTCTGCGCTCGCCGACGTCGCCGAGGTGGAGGTCGCGGCGTTCGAGGCCGGCGACGCCGAGCGCGGTCAGCGGCTCGTAGCGGAGTTCGAGTGTCATCGCTGTCACGAGGGCACGGGCCTGGCGGCGCCGAAGCTCGATCAGGACTGCGTGCGCTGTCACGAGCAGATCGCGACCGACAAGTTTCGAGCTCCCGTCAGCAAGCTCGCGAAATGGAAGCCGCACGTCATGGCTTACCGCGACGTGCCGTCGCTCACCGCTCTTGGGAGCCGCGTGCGCCCGGCGTGGCTGATGCAGTACCTGCTGTCGCCGCAAGATCTCAGGCCGCATTTGGCCCAGACCATGCCGCGCCTTCCGCTGTCGCGCGAGCAAGCCAGAGACATCACCACTTACCTGACTCGCGGCGCGCCGACTTCGGTCGTGCAGGCCGTACCCCGCGACCCGACTCATGTGGCGCGTGGTCGCGAGCTGATGACGACGCGCGGCTGCGTTGGCTGCCATGAAATGTCTGGCGCGGCGCTGCCTAGTCCCGCGAGTGCCCAGCCGGCCCCGCGGACCCTCGGGCTCGCCCCCGACCTGCGCTTTGCCCGCCAGCGCTCGGAGCCGTCGGCGATCGCGCGTTGGCTCGCGGATCCGCTGCGCATCAAGCACGACTCGGCCATGCCCAGCCTGTCGCTCAGCCCTGAAGATGCCCGCGATTTGGCGGCGTTCGTGAGCTTCGCCGAGCTCACCCCCGACCGGGCGCCGGCTCTCCCCAGGCGCTTGCCCGTGCTCGAGCGTCGCGTGGGCTTCGATGAAGTCGAAGAACAGGTGTTCGCGGTCACCTGCCGTCACTGTCATACGAACGCCGAAACGGCTGGTGGTGACGGTGGACCTGGCAACACGGGCGGCTTCGGCTTCAAGCCGCGCAAGATCGACTTGTCGAGCTACCAGGGCATTCAAGCGGGCGGGCTCGACGCGGGCGGAGCGCGGGTGAGCCTCTTCACCCCTACCAGTGATGGCACGCCGCGCCTGGTGGCTGCGCTGCTCGCGCGCCAGCGCGAGAGCGTGGGGCAGATGTCGGACGAAGTGCGAGGCATGCCGCTGGGGCTTCCTCCACTCAGCGCGGAACAGATTCAGCTGGTCGAGTCGTGGGTCGCGCAGGGGCGGCCGCTGTGACCACGTTTTGACAGTGAGCTCACGTGGCGCGTAGATTGGCGTCTTTCCCTGGAGGCGGACGGATGCAACAGAGGCGTGCAGTTTGGTTCAGTGTCAGCGCGATCTTGTCGGTGGGCTTCGTGGTCGTGAGCTGCTCGAGCTCCGAGGGTGAGTCCACCCGCGGCGGCGGCGGCGAGGCGGCCGGAGGTGAAGCCCAAGCTCCGAGCGACGGCGGCGGCGATTCGAAATCCGGCAGCACCGGCGCGGGCGGCGGCGAGGCGCAAGCAGGCGAGGGGCCGAGCGGCCACGGCGGTCAGCCGAGCGGCGGTCAAGCCTCTTCCGACGGCGGCACGGGCTCGGGCGCCGAAGGTGGCACCGACGCGAGCGCGGGCCAGCCCTCCGGAATCGAGGGCGGGGCGGGCGGGCTCGGCGGCGCAGAGCCTGGCGGCGGGGCGGGCGGGGAGCCGACGAGCGTCGAAGTCGCCTGCGGCTCGGCCGCGGATTGCGGAAAGAATCAATATTGTCTGAAGCCGAACTGCGAGACGAAAGCGAAAGACGGAGTCTGCACCGCCGTCGTGCGCGGCGGGTCACCCTTGTGTGGCTGTAGCGGCGTCACGTTCTTGAACAGCGCGACGGCGGCGGGCTCGGTGGTGCGCGAGAGCGGGATGTGCAGCGGTGCGAGCGCGATGGATTGCTCCACCAGCGCGTGCGGCAAGGGTCTCCACTGCGCGCGCATCACGAGCGGCGCGTCGTGCAAGGCGAAGGTGCCGGCGCTGTGCTGGCAGCTCCCGGAAGCCTGCCCCGTCGAGCGAGCGACTTATGACGACTGCAACTCCACCGAGTGTCTCGGCCTGTGTGAGGCCGTGCGCGCGGAGACGACGGCGGTCGCGGGCGGCGCCGCTTGTACGCTCGTCCAGCCATGAGGGCGCGGAGCGCCGTTTCGGGGCGCGGCCTCGACCGACATCGTCACCCTGCCGAGTCGCGGACTTTCCCGGCTCGGCGGAGTGGTAGTCAAGGGTGCGCAGCGGCGGTGAGGTGGCGCGAATTCTTGAAATGTCCGTTTCGCTCTGGGGTGATACGCTTGATCCTTTGCGCTCCTCCGCTCCCATCACTGTTGGGGGGAGCTCGCTCGTACGTGCATGCCTGATCCTCGTCTACCATTAGCCGGTCGATACGCCTTCGCGGGCTTCTTGCGCACCACTCTGGGGCCGAGGCGCTGGCTCGCGACGGAGCAAGACTCGGGGCGAAAGGTGATCGCGGTCGCCACGGAAGCGGGCCGCCTCGCGACGCTCGAAGCCGCGAAAGGGATCAAGCACCGTCACCTGGCCGGGATCATCGACGTCGTGCGCGATGTCGACGCGCAAGCGCTGCCGGAAGGTGTCGTCATCCCCACGGCCGGCGGCGTCGCCCTCGCCGAGTACCTGCCGGGTACGACTCTGAAATCTCAGCTGGATGCCGCGCCCGTCAACTCGACGAAGGCGGTCGCCTGGACGCTGCGCTTGGCGGAGTCGGTGCAGGCGCTGCATCAGGCGGGCGGCGTGCACGGCGCGATCTCTTTGCGCAGCGTGGTCGCGGAGCCCGAAGCTCGCAAGATCGCGCCCGTGCTCTCCCAGCTCGTCGCGCAGCCGGTGGGCGCGTATTGTCCGCCCGAGCGCCTGCGCGGGAGCGTCGAGACGTCGGCGGACGACGTGTGGGCGCTGCACGCCGTGCTGTTCGCGATGCTCACGCGCGAGGCCCCGTTCACCGGTGGCGCGCGCGACGCGCTGCTCAAGGCCATGCTCGCTGGGCGCCCGAAGCCGCTGTCGGCCTTCGGCGTCGACGAGCCCGTGCTCGACGAGATCTTGGTGCGCGGCCTGGTGGGCGAGAAGCGCCTGCGCGTGACGGACCTTCCCGAGCTGGTCCAAGCGCTCGATGGCTGGGAACGCGACCGCAGCGTGATGCCGCCGAAGCGCGCCGCGATGCCGCGTCCGGCTTCACGCGGGCTCTCCGACATCACGTCGGGCGCGGCGCTCGGCGCCTCGCGCGACGACGGCGTGATCGTCGATGACCAGCTCTTGCCTGACGACGAGGGCACGGAGCTACGCCCCGCCGCGCCTCCGCTCGGTGCGTTGCCCGAAGCACGCTCGGCGCCGCTGGCGGCCCCAGCGCCTGTCGCCGCGTCCGGCGCAGCGGGTCCGGCGGCCGTGGCCTCGATCGCGGGAGCAGCCGGCACGAAGCCGACCAGCAAGCGCGTTTCAATCAACCCCTTCGAGAAGAAGAAGCAAATCTGGCCGCTCTTGCTGATCGCCGCGCTCGCGGGGGGCGGGGGCGTTTACGTCGCGGTCGCGCCTGCGGCGGCGCCGCCCAAGCCCGAGGCCGCGGTGGCGCCGCCCAAGCCGGCCGCGACGACGGTCAGGTCGGCGCCGAAACGCCAAACGACGGCCGAGGATCGCGACGCCTGCGTAGCCGCGTATTTCCCGCCGGACTCGTTCACGGGCGCGCCCCATTTCGAGTTCGTCTGCAGCGACAAAGACTTTCGCGAGATCACGAGCTCGCTCCACCAAATGGTCTCCACCGCTGCGCCCGCGGGGAGCGGCGCGGGTGGCGGCAGCTCGGCAGACGCGAGCGTCGTTGCGTCGAAAGCAGACGCGGGGCTGAGCGGCTCCGGGCTCGCCTGGTACGAGCTGCCGTCGACCGCGATCATTCGTCGGCATTGCTGCCCCGGCGCCGCGCCGCTGGCGCTGCCGGAGTCGGCGGGCTGGTGCGAGCAGCTGCAGTCGGCCGTGCGCCGGCTGTCGGATGACAGCTCGAAGGCGGTCGACTTGGCGCCGGCCGCGCGCGCCTTCGACAAGGCCGTCAATTGCTTGTTCGCGAACAAGATCGCCCGGCCGTACCCGTACGAAAAGCCGCCCACGGATCAGAATCGCGCGGCCTTTCAGCAGTTCTTGGGGCGCGCCGCCGTCAGCGACGCGCGGCGCTGAGCGCGCTAAGCTCGGCGCGTGCCGCGTCTCGTCGTGCTCGATGCCCATACCCTCAGCCCTGGCGACAACCCTTGGAGCGAGGTCGCAGCGCTCGGCACGCTCGAAATTCACGAGCGCTCGTCGGGCGCGGAGATAGTCGAGCGCGCGCGCGGAGCCGACATCGTGCTCACCAACAAGACGCCGCTCACGGCGGAGACGCTCGGCGCGCTACCAGGGCTGCAGGGCGTCTGCGTGCTCGCCACCGGCGTGAACGTGGTCGACGTCGCGGCGGCGGCCGCGCGCGGCGTGGTCGTCTGCAACATTCCGGCGTACAGCACGCCGAGCACGGCCCAGCACGCCATCGCGCTGCTGCTCGAGCTCACCAATCAGGTGGGGCGGCACGACCGCGCGGTCCACGACGGCGCTTGGCAGCGCTCGCCCGATTTCTCGTTCGCGCTCGCGCCGCTGGTGGAGCTCGACGGGCTCACGCTCGGCATCGTCGGCTTCGGCGCCATCGGACGCCGCGTCGCCGACATCGCCCGCGCGCTCGGCATGCGCGTGCTCGCGGCCGGCGACGCGAAGCGCGCTGACGACCCGAGCTGGCTCGAGCGCGTCCCGCTCGAGGAGCTGTTCGGCGCCGTCGACGCGCTCAGCTTGCACTGTCCGCTCAGCGAGCGCACCCGCGGCTTGGTGAACGCCGCGCGCCTGTCGCGCATGCGGCCGGGCGCGTTCGTGATCAACACCGGCCGTGGCCCCCTCGTCAACGAGGCGGACTTGGCGAAAGCCCTGCGCGACGGCGTGATCGCGGGCGCCGCCGTCGATGTCCTCACGCAGGAGCCGCCGGCCGCCGACAACCCGCTCCTCTCCGCTCCTCGCTGCATCATCACGCCGCACCACGCGTGGGCGACGCTCGCGGCCCGGCGCCGCGCCATGCGCGTCACCGCCGAGAACGTACGCGGCATCCTCAGCGGCGCGCCGCAGCACGTGGTGCGGCCGAGCTGAGCTGCCTCACTTGCCGGACATCTTGCAGCGCTGGAATTGGTCGACGATCTCCCCGCACTTTTGCATGGAGCGGCGGACGACGTCGCTGCACGCTCCGCTGTTGGGCTGGAAGAACGGCGCCAAGCAATTGAGCGCCTGGATGCCTCGAGCTTGGCAGCTCTTGCCGAACCCGTTCACTTCGCTGGTGCAGGCGGCGTTGCACTCTTGGCCGTTCAAGCGCTCCGGACAGAGAGGCGCGAACCCGCCGCAGTAGCTCGCGCATGGCTTGACGGGGGCTTGGGGGTCTAGCCCGCCCTTGCCGGCGCTCGGCGAGGTGGAAGCACCCGCGCCGCTCGCTGTCGTTCCACCTTTGCCCGCGCTCGGCGACCCGCCGCTGGATGACCCGCCGCTGTCGGGCTCGAAGTCGTCGGGATCGAGCATCGACGTGCGACCGCCGCAGCCCGTCGAGCCGGCCACTGCGGCATAGGCGAGCGCGCCCGGCAGCGACCATTTTCGAAGGAGCCGCAGCTGCGGCCCGAGTGACCTACCGCCGAACGCCGACATGCCCCCCAGTATACTGGGCCGCGGCTACTGGCAGCAAACGAGGGGCCGGTCGTCGGTGCAGCTGTCCTGCTTGGGCACGCGCCAGACGTGCTCGTAGCAGCGCGGCGTGCAGGTCTGCACCGTGATGCCGCATTTCTCGGAGAAGGTGTAGCTCGTGCTGCACTCCGGCGCGAGCGCCCCCAAGCTCTCCGTCTGCTCGGCCTGACAGCAGCTGCCGGGGTCGCAGGCGCGACAGCTGCATTGCTTCCAGTTCGTGATGCTGCCGCCCGGCTTACCCGGTGGGTGGAAGAACCCCGTCCACGGCGTGGGGGGCGGCGAGCTCGGCTCGCGGCTGCAGCCAGCGGTCAGCTGCAGCGCCAGCCAGCAGCCTGCCAAATAGCCGGGAAAGCGCCAGCTGAGGTGCACGTCGCGCCGCGTCACGCAGTGATGATACCCGCCGGTCGCCGAAACGTTGGGTGCGGTCGCGGGCCCCGGTGACGATATCTTCCTCAGTGGAAGCGCGCACGGAGCTTCAGGAAGGGGCGTTCGACGGCGCGATGAACGGCCTCGGCGAGGAGCAGCGACAGCGGCAAGCCGAGCGCCAGCACCACCCACGTTCGTTCGGCGTGCTCGGGGAGGAAGCGTCGCACCAGGCCGAGGGCCGTGATGTGCACCAGATACAGCGCGTAGCTCAGGCCGCCGAGGCGCCGCATCCACGGGGTGTCGAGCAGCCGGCAAAGCCCATGGTCGGGACGGATCGCCACCGAGGCGACGAGCGCCGCCAGCGTGAGCGACAAAGGCACGTGGGGCGTGTGCAGCATCATCAGCCAGCCCACACTGGCGGCGAGCAGCAGCGGCGCCGTTGCTCGAAGGCCGAGCAGGCGCTCGGCGGCGCGGAAGCCGCCCGGCGCGTCGAGCACGAGCGCGAGCACGCAGCCGAAGCCGATCGGCGTCGCGAAGCTCGTGAGCATGCGCAGCCCCAGCGAGCCTGCGGGGAGCCAGGCCGAGAAAAAAGCGTGCTCCGCCAGCGTGTCGAGCGCGATGGCGCCGAGCATCAACCCGGCCAGCAGCGAGCGACGCGGGAGCAGCGCTACCAGCACCGGCCACACCCAATAAAACTGCTCCTCGACGCACAGCGACCACGAGAACGCGAACATCACCGGGTGCGATACGTCGTAGTCGACGAGCCAGTTGGCGGTGTACGTCGCGTGGTAGGGCAGCGATTTCAAGAAGTGCTGGCCGACGACGGAGTCTGCCGGCAGTAGGGAGGCCCTCACCGCGTAGGCCGCCAGCACCAAGTAGTAGAGCGGAAAGATGCGCAGTGAGCGGCGCGCATAAAACGCGCCGAGGCGTACGCCGCCGGTCGCTCGCCGCTCGCGCAGCAGCAGCGTGGTGATCAGGAACCCGCTCAGCGCGAAGAACAAATCCACCCCCACCGCGCCCTTGCCCGCGATGCCCGGCAGCAGGCGCGGCGTGGCGTGGTGGAAGATCACGGGCAAGATCGCCATACCGCGCAAGCCATCCAGACCGGGCAACTTCGCGGTGTCGAGGAAGCGTTGATGAGCGGCGCTTGCCGATGGCTCTGAGGGCCGCTGCACGGATAGACGCTGAGCTCCGCCTTCGAGTATAGACGGGGCGCCCATGCATGCGCGAAACCTGAGCTCAGGCTTGCTGGCCGCGCTGCTTTTCACGGCTTGCCGCGGCGAGCCGGCGCCGTCTTTGGCCCCCCGTGTGAGCACCGGCGCGCCCGCAGGCGCGTCGCTGCCGTCCGCCGCGCCGCCCGCCGCGCCGCCCGTCGCGGCTGCGTCGATCGTCGCCACTGCGCCGTCCGTCGCTCCGCCGACTCTGCCCGCGCCGAGCGCGGCGCCGGCGGACGTCGTCGACGCTGACCCGGCTGCGGAGCCTCCGCTGCTCGGGGGTGACGGTGCGCCGCTACCGCAAACCGAAGAGCGGCCGAGCGCCACGACCGAGCGCTTCCAGCGGCGCATGCAGCTGCTCGCTGATTCCATCCGCACGGGTGATGCCGAGAGGGCGAAGTCGACGTTCTTTCCGCTCGTGGCTTACGCCCAAGTCAAAGACGTGCAGAAGCCCGAGCGAGACTACCGCTACCGGCTGCTCGCGCATTTCGAGCGCGACGTCCGCGAGTACCACCAGGCGCTCGGCCCGGACGCGGAGAAGGCGGAGCTCATCGGCGTGGAGGTGCCCGAGGCGCGGGCGCAGTGGATGAAGCCCGGCAAAGAGGGCAATCGCATCGGGTACTTCCGCGTGCTCCGTTCGCAGCTGCGTTTCCGGCTCGCCTCGGGCAAGGAGCGTCGCTTGGAGCTCACCAGCATGATCAGCTGGCGCGGTGAGTGGTACGTCGTGCATCTGCACGGCTTCGATTGAGCCGGGCGGGCCCTCCTTACGCGCTGCCGCTGTACGCGCTGCCGCTGTACGTCGCGCTGCCGCTGTGGCGTAACGGTGCCGCCTCCGATGCCGCTCGAAGCGCGCTCGTCTCAGCTCGGGAAGGTGCTCGGTGGCGACGCCGATCGGGCGCGCCTCGCCGCGCTCGAGCGCAAAAGTGCCGTCGATGTCGATGCGCGCATTGCAGGGTTGTGAAGCTCGGATGCAGCGTTGCAACGTGACGCTGCTCCGGCCATACAGCCGAGCATTTGCCCCGGTGTTTGGAGCAGCATTGCGACGCTCGTTGATTCACCAAATCCTGTTGCAGTTGGTTCGGGGCGGTGCCAAAGATCGCTGCGAGCCGCACCCGAGGGGGCGTTTCGGTCCGGCACCACACCAATCATCATGGCGAGCGCGTCCACTATCCAAACCATCTCCAAGTCATTAGGGGAGGCTGACGAGGGCCCTCTCGCGCAGATCACGGCCGTCGTCGACGCGTTGGGTGACGAGACCTGTCTCGGGCTGCTCGCAGAAACCGAGCGCATCGAGAAGGCCGGCGGCATGGAGCGCGGTGACGGCAAGGGTCGTCGCTCCCCCGGCGGCGTCTTCTTCTATCTCGCTCGCCAGAAGCTGCCGAAAGAGCAGCGCTCCGCCATCTTCAACGACAAGATGCCGCGTGAGCCCAAGCCGCCAGGTTGGGTGCCCGAGGAGAAGCGTCCGAAGGAGTCCGAGCGGAGCTTCCCGCGCCGCCGCGTGTTCGAGGTGAACCCGGGCTCTCAGCGCTCCGGCGCTGGCAGCTCTCGTGGGTCGTTCGGTAGCGCACCGGGCAGCAGTCGGGGCGGCTGGTCACCTCCACCCACGCCGCCGGGCACGCACCTGCCACCTCAACTGCCGAACGCCATCGCCCGCGGTCGGGCGAAGCTCGGCATCCTCGATGCGCTCGGCTCGCTCCATCCCGACGACCAGTACCTCGTGCTGCTCGAGCTGCTGGGGGATCTGCACGCCGTCTACGGCGCCAGCGCCGACACCGCCGCGCCCGATTCGAAGGCGGTGCCTGAGTCGAAGGCGACGCTGACGAGCGCCGCGGCCGTTCCGGCACCCGCGCCGGCACCGGCACCGGCCGCGCCCCGCGCGGTGGAGCCAGAACCGGCGGCCTCCGAGCCCCCGCCGGCTCCCAAGCGCAAAGCGCCGGCCCGCAAAGCCGCCAAGGGCTGATTCACCCAAGATTTCGCAGGCTAGGGCGCCGCCGCCCCCTGCGCCGCCGAGCCGCCCCCTGTGGCACTTGGGCGACGGTGTGGGGAAGTGTTGCTTCCCTTGTGTAGTCCGAGCATAAACTAGCGCTCTTGGCGAGAGCTCGGGAAGGCTCAGTCGATTTCGCGCAACCAGCGGTGCGTGTGACCGATTGCGCGATGTGCTTCACGGCGCTCGTCCCGAAATCCTCCGTCCGGGCGGCGTGGCTCGCCGCGCTCATCGCGCCATGACAGACGATAGACACAAGCCGAGCGGCGGACAGGATTCGGTGGCGCGAACCACCGCGCGCGACGTGCCGTTCATGCGCGGCGACAGCGAGGCCGAGCCGGCGCCGCGCGGCAAACGCCCCGCGCAGCTACCCCGTGACCCGACGTACGAGCAAGAGCTGGCGCAGGTTGAGCTCGCGGTGCTGCGCAACCCGGAGCGCCGCGATGATCCTTCGACCAAGCAGGCCGGTCGCCGAGGGGCCGACTACGCGAGCCTGCAGCCCCCCGAGAGCGTCACGCCGGAGTCACCCGGTGCGCGCGCGAGCTTCGACGCGCAGTCGCGCAGCCCGAACCCGCCCAGCTCGGGCGGCCGCGCGGTGGCGAGCGGCACGCTGCTCTCCATCGGAAGCGTGGACCCGCGCGGCAAGACCGAGCGAACGCTGGAGACGCCGCGCATGTTCTTCAGCCAGTCGCAGCAGGCGGAAGCGTACTTCAAGCCTGGCGCCATTCCCGCCGTCACGGTTCACCAGACGCTCGAAACCGAGACCGTCAAGCTCTCCGATTCCATCGACCCGCGTCGAGCCAAGACCATTCCCCGGCTCGATCGCGCGGCGCTGGCGCGGCTCGCCGAGCTCGAGAACGTTCCGGAGTCGGAAGGGGTCGACCCGCCGACGCCGCACCGAAGCAGCCTCGACATCGGCTACGCCGGCTCCCCGCGCTGGAACCAAGACGAATACGACGCCGATCCCCGCTCGTACTCCGCGAACGACTACTCCGCGAACGCGGACGGGCAAATCCACGCCTCGCTCAGCCCGTTCCGCGAGCAGGTCGAGTCCGAGCTCGAGCTCGGCGGCGTACCCACGCGCGCGGAGCCGCTCGCGGCGCGGCGCTCCGACTTGCCGCCGGTTTCGCTGCCCGAGCCGAGCGCCATTCCCACGCAGCGTGACTTGCCCGTGCATCGCATCGAGGCGAGCCGCCCCCCGCCTCCTCCCGTCGCCGAGCCTGCCTCGGCTCCGCGCTCCGCGCTCGAGAGCGCGCTGCCCGCGAGCGAGAGCCCCTCTCCCACGACGGCGTCGATCGCAGCGGAGGCGCCCGAGCGTCGCTCGGCGTGGATCAACTACGCTGCTTTTCTCGCGGCCCTGCTGACGGCGGTGGTGCTCGGCCTGTGGCTCACGCGTGAGCCGAACGAGGCTCCCGCCACGGCGCGGCCGACGGAGGCGCCTCGTGAGGCTCGCCCCGTGAGCGATGCGCGGCCGACGCCGCTCCCGCTCGGCGAGCCGGCGCCGCAGCCACCGGCCGATGCGGCCTCGCCCGGCACCGTTCCTCCCGCAGCGGCGCCGGCTCCGACCGCTCAGGCGATCGCGACCGCGGAGCCTGCGGCACCTCGGGTCGAGGTCGAAAGCCTGCCCGCGCCGCGGCCTCGCAGCGTGACGCCGCCGCCCCAAAACCCGTTTTCAGCTTCTCCGACGGCAAGCGCCCGCAAGGCGCCTCCCATCAAACCCTCTCGCGAGCCCATTTTCTAAGTCATGTTTCGTACGCGTATTTCTGCTTCTTGGCTGATGTGTGCGGCGCTCGGCGTCGCGACGTTGAGCGCGGCGCCCGGCGCCGGGGCGCAAACGACCGCCGCCGATACGGCGCGCGCCACCGAGCTGTTCAAGAACGGCAAGGTCGCGTTCGCGAAGGGCGACATGCCCGAGGCAGAGCGCTTATTCGCGCAAGCTCTGTCGATCCGAAAGAGCTCGGACATCGCGGCTAATTTGGGTCAATCGCAGCTCGAACAGCAAAAGTTTCGCGCTGCCGCCGAGCACTTCGCTTGGGCGCTCACCAACTTGCTGCCGAGCGCGAGTGATGCGCAGCGCAAGGCGGTCGAGAACGGCTTGGCGCGAGCTCGCGCCGAGGTCGCGGTGCTGCGCCTCGAAATCGAGCCCGCGGGCGCCGACGTTTTGGTCGGTGAGCAAGCGGTGGGCAAGGCGCCCATCACCGCGGGCGTGTTCGTCGAGCCCGGCGAGGTGATCGTGTCCGTGAAGCACGACGGGTTCGTGTCCGTCGACAAGCGCCTGATGGCCGGCAAGGGCACTGAGCAAGCGGTGCAGGTGACGCTCACCCCGAACGGTGATGACATGTCGGCGGGCGCGCCCCCGGCTGGTGTTGGCTCCGGGCTGGAGCATTCTCCCGCCGGTCCGGCACCGAGCGACCGCGCTGCGGCGCGCAGCTTGGTGCCCGCGTACGCGGCGACGGGCGTGGCGGTGGTCGGCGGCGTGCTCGGCGTGGTGTTCACGCTCAAGGCCAACTCTCGAGAGAAAGACGCAGACTCTCTGCGTGACGAGCTGCTCGAGTATCCGGGCGGCTGCAAGGGCGATGCTCCGCAAGAGCGCTGCGACGACTTGACCGAGCAGCGCAAGGGCGTCGACACCTCGCGCAACTTGGGTATCGGCGCGTTCGTGGTCGGCGGTGTTGCCGCCGTCGCGGCTGGCTACTTCTATTGGGATGCGCTGGCGCATCGTCGCTCGAGCGGGCGCAGCACGCCGCGCTACGGGCTATTGCCTTCGGTGGAGCTGGGTCGCGGAGCCGAGCGGAGCGCGGCTTCGATCGGGTCGGTCAAACTGAGTGTGTCGGGGAATTTTTGAGCTTGGGAGTCATGAAGATGCGCTTTTCTGCTTTTTCGATGCTTGCGCTGGGCCTGGGCTTGACCGGGATGCAGCTCGCTGCCTGCAGTAACTCTACCGATGATTGCAACGCGACCGCCACGTGCGGAGGCTTTGCGGGGACGGCTGTTGGTGGGAGTGGTGGGAAGGGAGGAGGGGGGAGCAGTGGAGG
>JAEYWK010000118.1 GCA_023431345.1 Pseudomonadota bacterium | reverse complement strand
GCCATCACGCCGCGCCACGCCAAGCGCGTCACGCGATGGGCATCAGGCGAAGCGCAGACCATCCGCTACCGCGATGGCCATCAATCTGCTGGCGTCCAAGACCATCATCCAAGCGGCGCGCGCACAGCCTGCGGCGTAGCGCAGGGCAAGAGTCGATGCGAAAGGGCTCGACTCCGCCGTCGAGCACTAGGAGATGGGCGGGTGTCGAGACAAAGCTCGGGCCCGAATGCCAATCGTCGGCCCTCATGGAGCCAGGTTCCGAGACTTTGTTCAGCCTCATGGAGCAACGCCCGCTCGACGTGCGACAGATGGTCAGCACTTCGATGACGGTGGCATACGCCACCGCGCCCTCGCCTCGGGGCGAAGGTCGCATTACATTGCGCGCCTGCAACCTACCCTTCGACTTTTCCAATGACCTACGTCACGAAGTCCACGTTCCGCGAACCCTTGGCCGAGTTTCAGCTACCGAAGCTGGAGCACGAGATTCTGGAGCTATGGCAGAGGCACGGGACGGAGCGACAGAGCCTGTCCGGAAAAGGTCGCAAGGCTTTCGTGTTCTACGACGGCCCGCCCTTCGCTACCGGCTTGCCCCACTATGGGCACCTGCTGGCCGGCACGATCAAGGACATCGTGCCGCGCTACTTCACCATGAAGGGGTACGACGTCGAGCGCCGCTTCGGCTGGGACTGCCACGGCCTGCCGATCGAGAGCATGATTGAGAAGGAACTCAACCTGGGCGGCAAAGCGGAGATCGAAGGCTATGGCGTCCCGCAGTTCAATGCCGCGTGCCGCGCCAGCGTGCAGCGCTACACGCGCGAATGGCAGACAACCGTGCGACGCATGGGTCGCTGGGTCGATTTCGACAACCAATACCGAACCATGGACCCCGAGTTCATGGAGACCGTGTGGTGGGTCTTCGCGCAGCTCTGGCAAAAGGGGCTCATCTACGAAGGCTTCCGCATCCAACCGGTATCGCCGGCGCTCGGTACGCCGCTGTCGAACTTCGAGGTCGCTCAAGGTCCGCAGGAGCGGGATCCAGTCACGAAGAAGGACGGCCATAAGCGCCGGCAGGATCCGAGCGTCACGCTGCGCTTCAAGCTCGAAGACGAGGACGCCTACCTATGGGCGTGGACGACCACCCCCTGGACCCTCCCGAGCAACTTGGCGCTCGCCGTCCACCCCGACGTCGAATACGCGAAAATGCGCCTCGACGACACTGGTGAGGTCGCGTACGTGGAACCGGGGCGCCTCGCGGACTACCAAGCTCGCGGCCGCGTGGGCAAAACGACCGAGCTTTCGCGGCTCCGTGGGGTCGAGCTCGTAGGGCGCGCCTACGAACCGCTGCTCCCTTACTTCGCCGACAAGAAGATGAAAGAAGACGGTTCGCGGTGGTGCTTCCGGGTGGTCGCCGCCGAGTACGTCACCACCGACTCCGGTACCGGCATCGTCCATCAAGCGCCCGCGTTCGGTGACGACGACTACCAGGTCGGCCTGAAGGAGGGCCTGCCGGTGATCCGCCCGATGGACCTCACGGGTATCTTCGATGAACGCGTCAGCGACTTCGCGGGCCAATTCGCGAAAGATGCGGACAAAGGCATTATCCAAAAGTTGAAGAGGGAGGGGAAGGTCGTCGAACATGACACCATCGTCCACCCCTACCCGCACTGCTACCGCACCGAGCAGCCGTTGCTGTACATGGCGCTCTCGACCTGGTTCATGAAGGTCGAAGAGATTAAGGAGCAGCTCGTCAAGAACAATGAGCCCATTCACTGGGTGCCCGAGCACGTCGGCTCGGGGCGCTTCGGGAATTGGCTCGAGAACGCCCGCGATTGGAACCTGAGCCGCAACCGCTTCTGGGGCTCGCCCATTCCGGTGTGGCGCTGCGACAAAGATCCGAATGAGCTCGAGTGTATCGGATCCGTCGGCGAGCTCGAAGAGCGCGCGGGGCTCGCGCGAGGCACCATCAAGGACTTGCATCGCGAGTCCGTCGACGCCATCACGTTTCCGTCGAAGACAACGCCGGGCGGCACGATGCAGCGCATTCCGGAGGTGTTCGACTGCTGGTTCGAGTCGGGCTCGATGCCCTACGCACAGAACCATTACCCCTTCGACCAGTCGAAGCTCGAGTACGTCGAGCAAAACCTACCCGCCGACTTCATCGCCGAGGGCTTGGATCAAACACGCGGCTGGTTCTACACGCTGCACGTGCTGTCCACGGCATTGTTCGGGCGCTCTGCGTTCAAGAATGTGATCGTGAACGGCATGATTCTGGCCGCCGATGGCAAGAAGATGTCGAAGCGTCTGAAGAACTACCCGGATCCGAACGACGTCATGGAGAATTTCGGAGCCGACCCGCTCCGAGCGTACTTAATCGACAGCGCCGCGGTGCGCGCCGAGCCGATGAAGTTCGGCAAAGACGCGAGCGACGTGACGGGCGAAGCCGTGAAGGACACGGTGCGGCTCGTGCTCTTACCGCTGTGGAATGCGTACGTCTTCTTGACGACGTACGCCGTCGCGGACGGTTGGTCCCCCAAGGCCGAAGACCTCGAGCTTCGGCCGACGAGCGATCTCGATCGCTACATCTCGAGCCGCGTCGAGCGCTTCGTAGAAGAGCTCACGGTCGAGTACGAGCGCTACGAGCTCTCCAACCTGATCCCGGCGTTTACGCGCCTGTGCGACGACCTCAACAACTGGTACATCCGCCGCAGTCGCCGCCGTTACTGGCGCGCCAAGAACGAGAGCGCAGCCGGCGACAGCGACAAGCAAGATGCCTACGCCACGCTGCTCCGCGTCCTCACGACGCTGGCGCGAGCGATGGCGCCAATCTTGCCGTTCTTCACCGAGTACCTGTTCCAGCGCTTGATGGTGGACACTGGCCTCGCTCCCGTTGGTAGCAGCGTGCACGCTCAAGCCTTCCCGGTCGCTGACAAGTCGCTCATCGATCTCGAGCTAGAGCAACGTATCGAGACCGCCCGCTCCGCGATCGCGCTCGGCCTCGTCATCCGCGAGCGCGAGAAGCTCGGCGTGCGCCGTCCGCTGGCACGCGTCACGGTCGCCAGCCCGGACCCTCAGGTTCGCACCGCCATCGAGCAGCTGTCGGACGCGCTGCGGGGCGAGCTCAACGTCAAACAGGTGGTGACGCTCGCGGACGACTCCGCACTTTGTAAGCTATCGGCCAAGGCCAACTTCAAGCGCCTGGGTAAACGCCTCGGACCGAAGATGAAGGCGGTGGCCGCCGCCGTCGAGAAGCTCGACGCGAGCGCGATCGCTCGGCTCGAACGCGGCGAGAACCTCGAGCTAGAAGGCGAAGCGTTGAGCCGCGAAGACGTGACGCTCGCTCGCGAAGCCCTGCCGGGCAACGCCTCGGAGTCGCAGTCCGGCATCACGGTCGTGCTCGACACCAACCTGACCCCGGAGCTTGCGGCGGAGGGGTTGGCGCGCGAAGTCGTGAGCCGCGTGCAAAACCTTCGCAAGCAAGCGGGGCTGAGCGTGAGCCAGCGCATTCGGCTGTCCGTCGAGGCGGGCCCGGCCGTCACGAGCATGCTGGGGCGAAGCGAGCTGCGCGATCTGGTCCTGCGAGAAACCTTGACCCTGGAGCTCCAGCTCGCGAGCGCCAACGCATTCCCGGCGGGCAGCAGCGTCGCGAGCGAAAGTATCGACGGCGAAGCGCTGACGCTGAGCCTGGTCCGCGCTTGAGCGCACCAGCACCCCGCCGAGCCCCCATGCCTCCCAGCAAGATCGCCAGCACCGCCGCCAAGATCATCGCCGTCATCGCGAACGGCGTCGAGACGCGCGCGAACTACGGCGTCGTGCTGGGCGCGGTGCTGTCGTCGGAGCATCGCAATTGCGCGTTGACCGAACGACCAGTTGGCCAAGTCGCGACCAGGGCGCTGAGAAGCTCAAAGTGAGCCGGTTCGACATTCGAGAGCACCCGATCGGAACGACTCGGGGCCACGCGACTCAAGGGCCCCGGGATGTCCAAGGCTTTACTCTAGAGGCCGGTGACGGCTTTGCCGCGACCGTATGGAGCTACGGGGCGACGCTCGTCGACTTCTCGTATCCGGATCGCGGCGGACGGATGCACAATCTCGTGCAGCGCCTGCCAGATCTCTCCAGTTACGAAGACCGGTCGCGAAACCCGTACTTGGGCGCCACCATGGGGCGCTACGCGCGCGTCATCGCCAACGGTCGTTTCGAGCTCAACGGGCAAAAGTTCGACGTCACTCGAAACATTGGTGCTCATCACTTTCACGGCGGCTCAATCGGCTTCGATCGCCTTGTTTGGCAGCCTCGCCCAGAGCAAACGGCAGACAGCGTCGGCGTTCGCTTCGAGCTCGTGAGTCCGGAAGGGGACCAAGGGTATCCGGGCGAGCTCCGTGCGACTACTTGGTACCGGTTGTTCGCGGACGGGCGTCTCTCGCTCGAATACCAAGCGACCACGACGCGGAGCACGGTCGTGGCCATGACCAACCACGCAAACTGGAATCTTGCGGGCCACTCGACCATCGACAATCACTCATTGCGAATCCGCGCTTCGCGCGTGCTGCTGGTGGATAGCGACCTCATTCCCACGCAGCCCCAGAACGTGGCGCTCGCGCAGCTGGACTTTCGCCAGTTACGTCGCATCGGGCCGACGCGGCTCGACCACACCTTCATCGTGGATGAGCCTTTGGCGGCGCTCGAATTATATGAATCCCACAGTGGCCGTCTGCTCGAGCTTTCGACCGACCACTCGGGGCTGCAGGTCTACAGCGGGGAGGTCCTGCCCCAGCGACGCAGCGGACTGTGCATTCAAACGGGCGCCTGGCCCAATTCGCCCAACCGAGCCGACTTTCCCAGCTCGCGCCTGGATCCCGGTGCGACGTACCGACACCAAACGACGCTCAGGTTCTCGATCCGCTGAACTTTCCAACCTGCTGCGTCTAGCGGCGGCCGACCAATTGCTCGTGCTTACCCTCGACCACGATGGCCTCGCCGTCACGCAGGGCGCGGAAAAACATGTGATGGTCGATGAAGTACTCGACGACCTTGTCGATGGCCGCTGATTCCGGGTGGTCGGAGCGGTAGTGCGGCGCCACGAAGTAGTCCAAGAGGCCCAGACAGTCCCAGATCACTTCCGAGTCATAGCCTTCGGGAACGCTCTTGGGATCATCCACCAACTCTATCCCATGGAGAGAGGGGGTGAGCATGGCAACGCCGGCGCTGTAACCACCGTAGACGAGCGCGTTCTGCACGATCTGCTCGCGCAGGAGCGCGCTGAAGCCAGTGCGGCGCATGGCGCGGATAAGCACGAAAGGGTTGCCGCCACGCACCCAGACCAAACCCGCGCCCGACAGTTGCTGCGCGAGCGCCGCAGCGTTTGGTTCACGAAAGTAGCGCCGCAAATCCAGCTCTTCGGGCTCGAAGCCAAGGCCGCGCAGCGCCTCTATCTCTTGGCGCACCCTCGGCGCGCGCTCCGGTTCGGCGAAGAGATCACAGGAGTTGACGACGACCAGCGCGCGGCGAGAGCTACCGGCCATACGGGTCAAGTGCTGTGGTTCCTGACCCAGGCGAAACGACGAAAGGTACAATCTCATGACAATGCCTCGCGAAACAGAAATGAGTCCTACACCACTCGCAGCGAGCGGGGAACAAGCTTCGTTTCACCGAATTGATCGAAGTACGCCGGAAATTCGGTACCACAGGCGCGCGCACAGACCTTCAAACGCCCCTCGCTCACGGAACCGCAGCCCCAGCTGCGCTCGACGGCTTCGAAGAGCGGGCTCTGCACCACCTTTTCGAGGCCGTGACGTCGGGCGTCCAGTGCGTCCAAACCGCCGTGGCTCTGCACCAGCTCCCAAACCTGCAGATCAGCGCCGGGCGGAAATCCGAGCAGCTGAGGTCGCGTGGCCTGAACGTACACCCAACAGCACGGAAAGGCTTGGGCACGCGCGCTCACGAACACGCTGCTCGTTTCTAGAACGCGGCAACGGATCGGAGTGCGCCCGAATAGCGCATCTAGCGAGCCGTGCCGGGCCAGCAACTCGTCGAATTGGAGCATGGTGCGGTTGACGAGCGCGGCATCGGCCGGCGGCTCGAGGTAGCCGACCACCTTTCGATCGAGGTCATGGATCGGAAACCTGCCTTGCTCGGCTGCCGAGCGCACCTCCGGTACGTACTCATAGCTGGGCTGGAGGAAGCGGTCGGTCTTCTTGAACGAGAACTCGCGAAAGCCCATGCGCCTGCTCATGTCGAGCGCCTCCGCGAGTTCGGCCTCGTTGTGGCGAAAGACCAGATATTCCCAACGCGCATCGCCCCCTTCGGCAATGAATGCCTCGGCGTTGGCCATCGCTTTGTCGAAGTCCACCCCGCGGCGGTGGATGCTGCTGGTGGCGGCGGTAACGCCGTCGATGGCAAAGACCACACGCCCGCGGTCGCCCAGTACCTGCGCGAGCTCCGCCCACCAGTCCGTCGTGCGGACCCCACCATTGGTATAGAGGGTGAGCCGGCAGTCCGCCGCGACCTCGCGTACGTAGCGCACGATGGCCAGCACATCGGGCGCCAGGATTGGATCTCCGTACGCGCCGCAAAAGTCGACGGCTTCCAGGCGCGTGACCAAGGACGGCGGCAGCAGGCTCTTCATGTCTTCGATGCTCAAGTCGCTGGACACGAGGCCCGGAGCCGGCTCGCCACAAGCGTTGCGCGCGCACATCGGGCATCGAGCATTGCAGCGTGTCGTGAGCTCCAAATGGACGTGGCGGAGCTGTTCGTAGCTGTACATGGGTGTCTCAGCGGAGGTTGCGGGCGCCCAGGAAAGGGCCTTCTAAGACGGCCGTCGGGGAAGTGCGGATGTGCTCGATACGCTGGGCCGAGACCCCATTGACGATGGTACGGTTGATCATCGGGTGGTCATCGTGCTCTGGCCCGAAATCGCTGTCCGGGTGGAATGCGACCACGTCCATTGACGAGTCCTGCGTTGCGAATGCATGCACGACATCGGCCGGAATGTGAAAGACGAGGCCAGGTACCAACGCCACCGAACGACCGGGCATGCGGCAGACGCCGGAACCGCGCAAGACCAACCCTGCGCGCAGCGATGGGTGCGTGTGGGCGGTCTGATCAATGCCGCTTGGAAAGTGCAGGTGGTTCAAGCACGGCTCGCCCTTGAGCTGGGGCGGAATGAGCAGCGAATCGGTACAACCGTCGATGTAACGTAGCCGCCCTCGTTCCTCGACGGGACCCACTAGTTGAAACAAGCCGCGTGAGGCCAAGTGGGTGATACCGAAAACCTGACCGCTGCCAGAAAGCTCGAGCTCTCCGGGCACGCTGAAGACCATGCCCGCTCCCAACTCGAACGAGCCGGACTTGCAGCGCAGCTTGACTTGGCCGGCAAACACCGCGCCGAAATGCGTGCCATTACCCGCAGGTTGGAAGCGCCCGCCGGACCATGACCAGAGTTCGCAAGGCCACGCCGGGTGCGACATCTGTTCGAGAATACCGGATTGAATTGGATAGACGTTGAAGCCCATGACGCCCTCACGACATCGAAACAGCCTGCGATTCAGTAGGAGTCGACGGCTGGGCAGGCGCGGCCCATTGCGGAGCCACACCCGCCCAGCGTCGACGGTTGCTCAGATTGGAACGGTGCCGACGAGCGTGCCGGGGCTTAGCTTGAACGGCGAAGTCAACTTCAAGCCAACCGTCAACGACTTCAGCGTCGCAGCCGAGAAAGAGGGCTGCAGCGCACCGCCGCTGACCTCTTCGAGCTGCTGCTCTTCCAATTCCACGATCTCTTGCTTCTTTTCCATGTCTACTCTCCTGTCTTGCGTAACCGAAGTGCTCGGCGGCCAACTGTGACCGACGAGCAGCTCCGAGACCCTATGACCGTCACGCGCGTTGGCTGAACGAATGCGCCTTGACGCGCGCCATCCCCTCGGAAAGGTGCGCCCAACGCCGCGCCGTTGTGACCCGTGCTACCGCGCCTCCGAAGCAAAACGTCAGAATGCCCGGGAACAGTGACACGCCCGTAGTCCTCAGCAGCTCGCGAAAGCATCCATACGAATCGTTCTGCCCTTCGAACTGTAAAGTCATGTTGATCGAGTAGTGCGGCGGTAGCACCTCGATGTTCGGCCCTCCGAAGCCGCGAACCGAAGCGTCTCTCAAGCGACGCAGGGCTTGCTCA
Source organism: Pseudomonadota bacterium (assembly GCA_023431345.1). Taxonomy (GTDB): domain Bacteria; phylum Myxococcota_A; class Polyangia; order Polyangiales; family Polyangiaceae; genus PMG-095. Next base: position 15,516 of record JAEYWK010000118.1, on the reverse strand, counting down.
CGCTCGCGGCGCTGGCTGCAGTAGCTTTCGAAGCCGCGCTGCAACCCGAAAACGTCAAAGCCATACGAGCTCTCGAACTCACTGAGCTGCGCGGGCCCAATTTCCTCACGGCCTTCGAGCATCCAACGCTCGATGCGTGCCAGGACCTCGACCGCGGTATAGAGTAGGGACGGAGGGCCTCCGAACGTGGTCGAAGCGTACTCGTAGTATTCGGAGATGAAGGCACGCGAGGCCAGAATCCAGCCTGCCTTCAGGCCTGGGGCCGACCAAGTCTTGGACAGGCTAGAGATGCGCACGACGTTCGAACGCGCGCGCGCCGCGCCGGCGCGGTGTGCGGGGCCGAGCCACTCGTGGCATTCGTCGAGCAAGATGATGGTGGACGGCGAGGCAGCCAGAATTAGCCGTTGCAAATCATCCTCTGCGACGGCAGCTCCAGTGGGGTTGACGGCGGTCTGGAGCAGCACGAGCGGCGTGTCCGGTCTCATTGCGGCGATTAACGGGTCCACCGACATGACGCCCGCCGCACACGGCAGGGGCACGAGTCGCGTCGGACTGCGCCGCGCGATACCCTCGACGAGCGGTGGGTAGTTCGGCAGCCCGCACAGCACGGGAGCAGACCCGCGAGAGTTCGTCAGAATGAAGTCAGACAGCGAACTCGTCGCGAACGTGCCACCCAGCGTCAGCGCTACGTTGCGCGCATCGTAAGTGGCGCCATCGATGCGAGCTGACTCGTAGGCGGCGATGGCGGCCAAGGTTGGCGTTCGGCCGCGTGAGTCGGAATAGCCGTACCAGTCGCGCGCCAGTGCGTAGCGCAGGCAATCTTTTACCGTCTCCGGTAGGCCCCACAGCTCCTCATCGACCGAGCCACTCGATAGGATCAAATTCTGGTCAGATTGCAGGTCACCATAGAGATCTTCCCGGAAGTACCAATTGAAGAGCTCTTTGACGAAGCGGACCGTCGCGCGCGACGTGAGTACATCTTCGGGCTGTAGGCGGCGCCGAACCCGCGACGCACGCCAATGCTCAACGAGTTCGGGACGCCGGCCATGCTTACCGAGCTCACTCTCGACGCGCCCCAACCAGAGCCGAAGCAGTTCGAACGGATCCTCTGGCTCAGCCGCGCGCTCGAACACCTCCAGCGTGCGCTGGTCCACGCTCGGTATGAAAGGACGAGCGGCGCACAGGGCCACACCCGATTGCCCGACGTCTGGGATGGGCAGCTCAACGGGCGCACGCCGAGGCACGGCTGGGAACATTCCTATTCCCATTGCTTGCATGGTCCACCTCTCACCGCTGACGACCTCCCATCATCCTGCCGTGTCCCAACACAGTGTGCCCTCGCTCCATTCCCGACCGCGCTAACTGGCGACACGCTTGACGCTACCCAGCCTCCGAGCTACTCGTAAATCGGCCGGCGGAGGAAGTCAACCGAGGTGCTCGACGAGAAGTCGCGCTTGATCGATTTACGACACATGAACGGGGTGTTTCTTCCAACGAACGCGAACGCAAACGCAAACGCGCCAAGCCAAACTGGCTCGGCACCTGCATTGTCAGCAGGCGACCCTTCCGTCGTGCACAGCACACCGGATACCCGAGAGGCCGCTGTGACGATGTGGCAACTCGCGAAGCGTCCAGCGACCGGCGAGACGACCACTACACATGTGGAAGTGAGATGGAGCGTCCTCGGGCTCTTCAGTTCTTTGGTAGTGGCACTGCTGCTGCTCGGTATTTTTGGACGCGTCGATATCGTGTCCACAGCGCACGGTAGTCTGCGTACGAGCAACGGTCCGCGCCCGGTCACGACACGAGCGCCGGGCAAGGTTTCGCAGATTGCCGTGCACGCCGGCCAGCGAGTCGAGGCTCAACAACTCATCGCAACCGTCAGCTCCGCGGAGCTCGACGCGCGTGTCGAAAGGAGCGAATCCGCCCTCAAAACGGCGCGAATCGAGCAAGAGCGTGCCGAGGCGGCAGCACGCCGTCAGCGTGACGCCGGAGTCAACGGCTTGCGCCGCAAACGCGCGTTGTTGAGGGAACGGGCCCAAGTCAAGGTTGGCGTGCAGAAGACGCGCGCGCGGCGCGCGATGCAACTGCAGAAACTTGCCCGCGAAGGGGCGGCCGCCGAGCATGACGTACAGGCGGCAGCGGAGCTCCTTGCCGAGACCCGCGAAGAGCTGCTGCTCTTGCGCCAGCAGATCGCTGACATCGATGTCGAGATCGCAGATCGCAAGGCGGTCTACGACACGCAGGCGCTGGAGCACGCTCGTCGGGTGTCGGAAGCCGAACAGTCTGTGCACGAGTCGAGCAAAGTTGCAGACGTCGCGCTATTGACGGCGCCTGATTCGGGCATCGTCGAATCTCTCTCGGTCATGCCCGGCCAAGTGGTCGAAGCCGGCGCCGTGATCGCACGCATCGTTCCCGATCGGCTCGTGCCGAGCATCGTAGTCTTTGCGCCGCTGAAGGACGCAGCCTACTTGCGCGCTGGACAAGCGGCGGTTTTGGATTTTGCGTCGCTGCCCGTGAGTGAATACGGTCGCGGCCGTGCGAGTGTCACCCGCGTGGGTAACGATGCGGCGAGTGCCACTGAAATCGCGGAAATCACGGGCGACGCTAGCCCGTCCGCAGAGCCTCTCGTGCGCGTCGAGTTGCGCGTCGAAGACACGCCCAACTGGCAGGAAATGACGCATCGCTTACAACCCGGTGCCCGCGTCTCCGCCCGCATCGAGACACGCGAGCGGCGTTTGATCACGCTCTTGTTCGACTTTTTGCTGAAGTGGTTTCCGTCTTGAGCAAACGCCCGCGTTCGGTGCCCATCGTGCGGCAAATGGAGGTAGCCGAATGCGGCGTTGCGTGTTTGGCCATGGTGCTGGGCGCCTTTGGTCGCACGACGTCGCTCGAAGAGCTTCGAGACATCTGCGGCACTTCGCGAGACGGGAATACGGCGCTTCAGCTGTTGCGCGGAGCGCGACGCCTAGCGCTGAGTGGGCGCGGGCTCGCGGTGCCGTTCGAACGCCTGGCAGATCTGAAGACTCCGGCCGTCTTGCACTGGCAGGGGAACCACTTCGTGGTGCTGGAGCGGGTGCGGCGAGGCCGGGTTTCGATCGTGAACCCTGCCGTAGGGCGCCAGCGGCTGAACTTGGCCGAAGTCCGCGAGGCATTCTCCGGCACTGCGCTCGAGCTCGAACCTGGAGCCGGATTCAAGAAGCAGCGCGCGCGTTCGCCGAGCATCGGACGCTACGTCGAGCTTCTCAAGCGGCATCGTGGTGCGACCGCCTTCGTCCTGTGCGCAATCATCACACAACAGCTACTGGCCGCACTGTTCCCTGCCGTCACGCAGGTGCTCATCGATCACGTGATTCAGCCACGTCGCGAGCGCTGGGTTCCAGCCGTGCTCGCCATAATGGCGTTTTCTATGCTGGCGCAGATCGGGCTCCAACACCTACGCGGCACCGGTCAGGCGCGTTTGCACGCAGCTCTGGGCAAGCTGGCCACCCTCGAGCTCGGTCGTCGCCTGCTTTCGTTGCCACTACCGTTCCTCGAGGGCCGCAGCCACGGTGACGTGCTCGAGCGTGTGCACAAGCAGGCCGAGGTGCAGACCCTCGTCGTGCGCATGAGCCAGGCGTTCTTCGACCTCGGGTTCGTCTCGCTGCTAGTTGCGCTCTTGCTCAGCTACGACCTCCAGCTTGGGCTGCTGTGCTTCGGACTGTTACTTCTGCGCTTGGGGGTAATTCACGCCGTGCGACGGCTACTGAAAGAGCGAGCCAGTGCCGAGCTGGCCGCCGCTGGACGCGAACAAGCTGCGCTGGCCGAGGCCTTGATCGCTCCTGAAATGACCGTAGGCCTAGAGTTGGAGTCTGCCCTGACGAAACGCTACCGTGAGCGAACCGACACCCGCATCGGTTGTCGTGTCCAGGCTGGTCTCTTGGAGCAAGGTCTCGCGCGGGGGCTCTCGGCTTTCAGCACGGCCATGCACGCTGGCGTGCTGTGGCTCGGCGGGCGCTTGGTCATGGCCGGTGAAATGACCGTCGGCGTCTTCGCGGCGTTCTTGGCCGTGCAGCAGATGCTGGAGTTGCCGCTCGCCTCGCTACTCAACGTTCACGAAGCTTGGGTCAAAGCCCGCGGTATTCTCGAGCGGAGCGACGACCTACTGGCCGTCGCGCCCGTGCGCGAAGGTGCGCGGTGGGCGAGTGGTGGCTTGCGCGGAGTCATCGAGGCGCGTGGCGTCAGCTTCCGCTACTCGGCCAATGCGCCGTGGCTCTTGCGCGACGTCAACTTGCGCATCGAGCCAGGTGAACACGTGGCGCTGATCGGCCCATCCGGTAGTGGCAAGTCGACGTTGGCGCGGCTCCTGGTCGGGCTGCTAGAGCCGACCTGCGGTCAAGTGCTCCTGGACGGCGTCGATCTGCGAGAAATCGACCGGGGCTGGCTGGCACGCGAGCTAGGGGTCGTGCTGCAACAACCGGTCATTTTCGGCGGGGCGCTGTCACGCATCCTGCGTCTGCGCCTCCCGGAGGCGTCTGATGACGCGGTCGTGCGTGCCGCCGGGGTCGCGGAGCTGAACCAGCTGATTCGGCGACTGCCCGGCGGCCTGGAGGCGATGATCGAAAGCGACGGACGAAACATATCCGGGGGTGAACGCCAACGCGTAGCGATCGCGCAAGCGGTGTTGGGGCACCCCAAGATGTTGCTACTAGACGAGGGAACCTGCGCGCTCGACCGGGACACCGAGGCGCGCGTGTTGGCGAATATCAGCGCGCTAGGCGCCAGCGTAGTCAGCGTGGCGCATCGGGTGTCGGCGCTCGAGTTTGCCGACCGCGTCGTCGCGCTGCACGACGCAACCGCCAGCGACGTGACACCAAGCCGAACGGCGCGGGCTGCTCGACCGAGCACGGCTAGCGGCACCACGACAACGTTGGAGCAGCAATCGCCATGAGTCACGCTCACGCTGCAGTACTGCCTCCTCACGGCTCGTTTGCGCTGCGGCTGCTCAAGCTTTTGTTCAGAGAGCCGCGGCCACTTCGCCAGCTAACGGTAGCCGCGTTGCTCGAGGGGCTACTTCTGATGGCTCCTGCCTGGCTCTCGTCGCACGCCATCGATACGGCTCTGCCCGAGCATTCCGACAAGACCTTGGCGCTGCTCGCGCTGCTTGCAGTCGCTGCCGGGACTCACGCCGCCTTCGCAGGATTCGTCCACGAGCGCGTGACGCTCGGCGTGCAGTCTCGACTCGAAGGACTGGCGTTGGCGGAGCTGATGCCGCGCCTCTTGGTAAGCCATTCGCTTTCGCGCTCGCCGCGAGACTTCGGCGATGCGACGCAAACGATGAGTGCGGCGGGCACCGCGACGATGGCGATAGTTCAAACTCTGGGCAGTGCGACGGTCCACGCGCTCAGCGCGCTGGTCCTGTTCGTGGCGCTCGCGTGGGCAAGCCCGTCCATTGCGTTGGCTACCCTGCTCGTGGCCGCCGCTACCGCAGCCGTAGCTGCCCTGGCCGCGAGTCGCGAGATTGCAGCCGGACGTGCCTTGCTCGACGCATCCGGGAAACAGCGGCAGCTGCTGCACCTCCTGCTCCGTAGCTTGCCTACGCTGCGCGTGTCGGGCGCAACCCCGGGGGCGTTCCGGAACTGGGCCGGCGCCCTCGATGCGCAAGCCCTGGCAGCAACGCAGAAAGAGGAGGCGCAAGTCTCCCGAACGGTGACTTTCTTGACCGGATCGAGACTGCTCGGCTTGGCAGTCACGATTGTAATGGTGCAAGGAACGCTCGCAGGCACGCAGACAGTTGGGCAACTGATGTTCATCACGCTGCTGGTCACGGCCGTGATGGAGACCAACGTCGAGCTCATGAAGGCATTTTTTTCGCTCATCACGGTGCGGCCCGAACTCGAGAGCGTAGATGGGTTGCTGCGAGAGACCGACGAGCTACCCACGCGCGGGCGCCGCTCCGTCTCGCAGCCTGAGCTCGGGGACTGCATCGAGCTGGAAGGCGTGTGGTTTCGCTATGACGAGTGCTCGCCTTGGGTGCTCGAGGAGCACTCGGCGCGTTTCTCACGCGGGTGCATCAGCCTGATTCGCGCGCCCTCAGGCTCGGGAAAGTCGACGGTTCTGCGACTGATTTCGGGCTTGCTCCGCCCTGAGCGCGGCAAAATCAGCGTTTTGGGTAACGATCCTGCCTCATGTCGCGGGCTGGTGGCCTACCTGCCGCAGCAAGCGACGTTGATGGAAGGCTCCATTTTGGCCAATTTGTGCTTGTTGAGCGGCAGCTCACCGAAAGAGCTCCAGGGTGTGGCCGAGCTCACCGGTCTTTCCGAGTTGCTAAAGACGCTGCCGATGGGCGTGCAAACTACGCTCAGTACCGGCGGCGGCAATCTGTCGGCAGGGCAACGTCAACTGATCTTGCTGACGGCCGTGTTTGCCATGCAGTCCCCCGTCGTGCTGCTCGACGAGCCTTCGTCTCAGCTCGACGTAGCGACAGCCGCCCGTATCAACTGGAGCGAGCTAGGTCGCGACCGCACCGTGGTGATTGTCGCCCATGGCTAGCGCAACAGCGCTCATGCACCGGCTGCGCTGCTCAAACCAGCGAACGATAGCGCTGAAACTTGCCGTCTGGGCGAAAGACGCTGGGCGTTACTGCGATATGGGCCTGTCCCCGCGTCTCCGACTCGACGTAGGCACGCATCTCGGCAAGCAACTGGGCCGCCTCGGCCACGTCGGTTCGCGGCTCGACAGCGAGTTCGATGCGGTCAACGGCACTTTGCGTTACCTGAAACTCGCGGATTGGGAAGTACTTGAACAGATCGTTGAGGCTGGTCGGTGCCAGCTCCGATCCATCCTTGAAGCGGAAATTTCGGACGATGCGGCCAGACAGGTCGACGATCCGAAGCCCCTCGCGCCCGCATTGGCAGCGGCCACGCACGAGCTCACCCAGATCTCCCGTCCGAAAGCGCAGCAGCGGCATGGCGGTGTTCGCGACGCTCGAAAGCACCAACTCGCCCCGGCCTTCGTCGGCGATCAGGCCGTCTGCGCGCAAGACTTCGACGATCACGTCGTGAGAGTAGACGTGCAGCTCGCTGCCAGCGCCGCACTCAGAAGCAACGACGCCCAGCTCGGTCATGCCATAGGCTGTCACCACCGGCACTCGCAGCTGCGCCATCGCACGATGCCTGAGCGGCTCGTCGAGATCGGCTCCGCCGGAAACCACGAGCGAGAACGGGCTTTCGAGCGGCCGCGCTTCGAGCGCCGGCAACAAGCTAGCCAGGATGTTCGGCTTGAGCACCAGCAGCGCCGCTGGGTGGGCGCGCAAGCGCTCTACCAGTCGGGGGGCTGCCTCGGGGTCTCGCTCATCGAAGACGAAGCGCAGCGTCAGCCCGCGGTGGCCATCAGGCGTCGCCCACACCCTGTCGGCGACCGTCTTCTTGTCGACGATTCCGATGCTGAAGATATCTCGCTCGATCGATTCTTCGCTCAACGCGCCCGCGAGCCAAGCTATCTTCCATTCAGCGCCCAGGTGGAAATCGAAGCCAAATTCTGGGGCCCAAGAAATAGGGACGGGCGGACCGGTGGTACCAGACGTTTCACGTACCCACCACGTGCGGCGATCGTCGAAAGGACTCAGAAAGTCGGCGCCGCGTGCGCGCAAGGTGTTCTTGTCGATCAACGGAAGCGTTTCGAAATAGTCGTCCCGTGCCCAGTCGACGTGAGCGTATGCCGGCACTCGGGCCGCGACGCGCTCGAACGTTTGCCGCAACCCCTGCCAACCTGGCGCTGCGTGCGCACCTACGCGCATCGCAGCACAGAAGCGCTTTCGCCGTTCCGCGTTGTCGGCCATGACTGCCATCGACGCCGCGTACTCGTCGAGATAAAACTCGAAGTCTGGATGCGACTGCAGAAAATCGCCCACCACGATCCGCTCCCTTGCCATCTCATGAGCAAGTTAACATCACCCCTAAGATTGTTCAAGGCGTACACATCACATGGTCACGATTTCGATCTCCACGACCGCGCCGCCCACTATCGATTGGTCACGCGCCACCGACGCCCACGAGGTACACGAGCTACTCCTCGCGTGTGACGCTTTCAACGCAACGCCGTCCGCCCCCGCTCCGCGCCGCAACTTTACGACGACGGAGCGAAGCGTCGCGCTCGGTAATGTGTATGTTGCGCGCCGAGCAGCGCACCTCGTGGCGAGCTTTACCCTGTCGGATGAACCGCCGTTCATTGCTGATTTGTCTGTATTTCCCGCGGCAGAGCGACCCTTGTACCTCCGGCGACTCACGGTTTCTCCTGACGTGCTCGAGCAAGGGTCCATCGTCGGCGCTCAGTGTTTGCGAAAGGCGACCGAAGTCGCGATAGCGCTGGGAGCCGACGCAATTCGCGCTGAAGCCAATCCGGATTTGGTGAAGGTGTTCACTCTGCTGACACTGTTCGGTTTCCGCGAGTACGCGCGCTCGTCACCGACCGACGCGAACCGTCGCGCCTATCTGCAGAAATTTTTAGGATGTTCTTCAGCCTGACGTCAGCGAGCTTCGGCGACTTTGGTCGTCAACAGCTCAGCCAACTTGGGCCGAAGGATCTTGCCAGTGGGACTGCGCGGGACCGCGTCCACACGAATGAAGCGCCGTGGCCGAGCAGCTGCTGAGAAGTGACCACGCAGCACGGGCGCGTAATCGGGCTCCGGTGCTTCTGCGGGCCAAACCAGGGCGGCCCAGATCAGGTCACCGTGCAGACGATGGGGCATCGACAAGCAAGCAGCGTCCAACATTCCCGGCACCGAACGGAGCACGCGCTCGAGCTCTTCGAGCGACACGCTCTCACCACCCACTTTGGCGATGTTCTTGCTGCGACCCGTGATGAAGAAGTAGTCCTGCCCCTCGTGCTGGCGATAAAATCCCAAATCTTGTGTGTGAAACCAACCACCACGAAAGGCCTCGGCCGTGGCTTCGGGGTTTTCGGCGTAACCCAGCATCACGTTGTGCCCGCGCACGCAGACCTCGCCTACCTCGCCCGGCGGTAGCGGTACGCCGTCGGAGTCGAGCACCGCGACTTCGTTGCCATCGACGGCGACCCCGATCGAGGGTTGTGCTGCTCTCTCGATCAACGCGAGCTGCGCCGCAGAAAGATCCGTGGGCAGCGTGGTCGAGAAGTTCGTCGTCTCAGTCAGCCCATAGCCTTGCACGATGCGTGCGCCGAGCTTCTGGCGCACGACAGCTGCAGTCTGGGCAGACAGCGGTGACGCAGCGGAAATGAAGTAGCGAAAGCTTTCAGGCAGCGGCTCGCTACGCCATGTGCTGCTCAAAGCCTCTAGAATGCTCGGCACGACGCTCGCGATCTTGGGCTCGAATGCTCGCAAGATGCGCGCATACTGGAAGAGATCGAAACGAGGTGCCAGGTACACGTGCGCGCCACTCGCGAAGGCACCGACGATCGTCAAGTGCAGGCAATTGACGTGGTGCAGCGGCAGGCAGGCAAGCAGGCGGTCGCCCGGCACGAGCCGATGGTGGAGTTGCATGGCGCGCGCGTTAGCCGCCATATTGTAGTGTGCCTGCGCTACTAACTTGGACGCTGCCGTCGAGCCGGAGGTGCCGAAGTAAAGGGCGACGTCCGCAGCCCGACTCGCGTGATCTACCGCGGACGTAGTTGGGGGAAGTCGCTGCGCGTCGGGGACGCACACCGCGTTCTCCAGGCGGTGCGCAGGGTCGGGCCGCGTCACGAGCACGGTGCGAGCGCCGAGTACGCCCAGCTGCTCATTCAAACGCGCTGGGGGATCGGAGGGGCTAAGCATGAGGGCACGAATGCCGGCGCGCAGGAGCGCGAACAGTGTGAGCACCGAGTTCGCGTCGTTGGTGGCAACGAAGCCGACGACGTCCCCAGCACGCAGGCCCAGCTTCTGCTGTAGCCAGCCGGCGATGCGAGCGCTCGCCTGATCCAGCTCGTGATAGCTGACGGTGCACGACTGACCGTCCGGCGCTTCGGCGGTCAAGAACGGCTGATCGCCGCGGCGCTGCGCTTGGTCGACGAGCGAGGCTGAAACTAGCGGCAACGCCGCCCGATCCCGAAAATGCACACCGCGGTAGCGATGCACCTCTTCGACGGCGAAAGAACGTACGCTCAAGGCGTGGCCTCGGGCCGCAGTCGCACCACGGATTCTGCGATGCTACGAGCCGTACGAAAGGTACTGCCGTCCATCAGTTCCGCGGGATAGGCGATGGAAAACGTCTGCTCGACGTCGAGGATCAAACCGACGAGCTCGAGGGAGCCAATGCCCAACCCGGCAAGCTCATCGTCGGCGTTCGAGGACTTATCGACCGCGGCTGGCGGCTGGTGACGACGCACGATGGTTAGCACTTCCCCAAGAACCTGTTGCATGATCGAACCGTCGAAAAGGTAGCTGCTCGAGTGGATTCTGTCGAGCCACATGCCGGTAGTCATGTTAGGCAGGCAGCCGGAACAATGCTGGGCGCCTCGGGCATGCTGCCATGATGGACGGAGCCTTCGTCGAGCGCGTTGGACGCGACCGTCACATCGGCTTGCGCAGCGCACTGCTAGGCCTGCACGCTTGCGAATTGCCGGCCTGCTGGGTGAGCGAAAGGGCCACGGCCGGGGCGCTCTCCTCCGGTCTGCCACCCGCAAGCCGTAGAGCGCTCGAGCAATCGGGAGTCGCGCTCGTGGCCCTCGATGAGCCCCTGTCCAACCGCGCGTTTCGGGGCCTCGGGGAAACGCTGGGGGTCCCTCTCGTAGAGGGTGACCCTAGCGTGCAGCCTTTCGTCGAAGAGCACGTCATCCTCAATGTAGTCGACACCCACCCTGCGGGGATCGACGCGTCGCTACAGCCGTTTTCCAAGGGACTGCTCTCTTTGCACAGCGAGAGCAGTGGCCGCAGCCTGCACGAGCAACCGCGCTACATCGTGCTGATGTGTTGTCAGGCGCCGCAGGCCATGACTGCAGACACGGTGCTCGTGCCCATGAATCGCGTTGCGGAGCGGCTCAGCGTCGCGGAGCGCGAGGTGCTGGCACGCACACGCTACCGCCGCAATTCCAGTGCTCCGTATATCCTGCGCACCGAGGCGGGGCGTTCCGTGTTCTCGTTCCGCGACTTCATGGCAGACACGCTTGAGTGGGTGCACGACGGCGCTGCTGCAGCGGCAGAGGTCAATGCCGCGCTCGCGCGCTTGCTCGCGAGTATGTATGAGCCTGCCGGCGCCAGCACCGTGCGCTGGTTCCCTGGACTCCTCGCAGTAGTTGACAACACGTTCGTGTTCCACGGTCGTCGCGCCGGCAGCATCGAGAGCTGTCGAGAACGACGGCTCAAGCGCCTGCGGCTCCTGCCTCACGCGGAGCCAGGTGTGCTCGACTGAAAGGGCGCTCGCCCCAGGTAGCGCCCCAGCTCGTACGCCAGCACTGGGCCGAAGAGCCCGTACAAGAGCGCACACAGTCGCTCGTCTACCCGCCCCATGACGGGGAGTGACCAGCGCGCATGCGCAGCGAACGTCCGCTCGTTCGCGTCATTGACGACGACTACACGACGACCGAGCCGGGCTGCTGCTTGAGCAATTTCGACAGCACGCGAATGCACAGCACCGGGCGGTGCAACGAGCAATAGCGGCATGTCGTGGGGTGCTGCGAAGCGCTCCACGTGCCACCACTCTTCGATGTCTTGCGCAACGCCGAATACTCCGCTCACCTCGACCAACTTGGCGGCCGCGAAGGCGGCGCTACCTCTCCCAGGACCTGTGCCCAACACTACCCAACTAGCACTCGAGCAAAGCTCCGCAGCGAGCGCCGGCACACGCTGGTCCAACTCGAGCAACGTGGCTTCGATGGCTGACGCACAACGTGCCAAGTCCGCGCGCAGCTCCGCGACTCGCGTAGCGGTCTCGGGGCGTCGTTCGGCCAGACGTAGCCCGCCGAGCAGCATGCCGAGCAGAGTCGCCTGGTAGGTACGTATGCCTGGCGAAGGCTCGAGCCCGGGCGGGCGCAACAAGATGACGGAGTCCGCTGCCCGCGTGACCGGCGTGTCTGGGGTGCCGCACACGGCCAGCGTTTGCACGCCGAAACGCCGAGCCTGCTCGAGCGCGCGGACCACAATTGGTGTCTTTCCCGAGGCCGACGCGACCACCACCAACACCTCAGTGGCCGCTTCCGCGTGGAGCGCGGGCGCCACGTACTCCGCGAACTGCAGCGCGCTCATCGCCTGGCAGCGCACTCGAGCCACCTGCTCGTACAAAAGCTCCGACGCCAGTGCCGCATGATACGAATCGCCGTCTCCAACCAGGTACACGCGCGAGGCCCGACAGCCCTCGAGTACTCCGGCTTGCGCCGCGAATTGTGCGCAGAGCATCGAGAAATCGGGCGCCAGCGCCTTGAGCTGTCGGGGAATCACGTCTGTGGCGAACTGAGGACCGCTCACGCGCTGAGGCTCCTCACCCGCGTCATGTAGGAGCACACGAGCCCGCGATCGACTACGCCTCCCCAGCCGTCCCGCTCGATGCAGGACCCGACGAAGGCGCCGTCTGCCGCGCTCAGCAGGCGCTCGACGTTGTCGTGATTAGTGTACCCGGCGAGAATGATGGGCAGTTTGGAGTCGACCGCTCGAACCTGCGCAATCTTCTCGAGGGTGCCCTGCTCGTCAGGATAACCCAAGCACACTGCGTCGGCACCCACCAGTTTTGCGCTGCGGGCTACCTCGGCTGTCGACCGTGCTTGCCCGAACCACTGGAAGCGCGGCGAGTCAATTTCCGCGATCACGCGGACGTTCCCTGCGTCAATCTTCTTCCGGTACTCCATGACGCGCAGCGGCTCGGCTTCCATCAATCCGTGCTCCGTCAGGGTTGCACCGACCAGCGCCCCCGCGCGAACGAACGTAGCGCCCGAGACCTTGGCAGCGGCGAGCGACGCGCTGAGCGCGTTGCGCTGGATCTGCACGCCTACCTGGAAGTCTTCGGGCGTTTCGCGGACGACGGCGTCTGTCAACAGCGCTATGGCCGAAAGCCGCGCCGGGTCGCACTCGTCTGCGGTTCCGTAGACGCGATCGACGGTTTGAAGCAGGCAGCCGCTGGCACCGCCATCTGCGAGGACGCGGGCGGACTCTACGGCGCGTGCCAGAGTCTTTCGGAAGCTATCTGGCTCGTAGAACGGCGTCCCCGGCAGTGGCTGCAGGTGAACCATGCCCAAAACCAGCTTCCGACCCTGACGAAAAGACAGCTCGCGCACGCGGAGCGCAGCCTACGCTCTGATCTAACTTTTGTCCAGACTGCTCTCTTACGTGAGCACCGAGCGCGCGTATGATTGAGCAGCAGTACGGAATGCACAGGAGTGAGTAGTGCGCATCTTGGTCGTTGGTGGAACTGGCTTCATTGGAACGCGCGTCGTCGCGCGGCTTGCGGCGCATGACGTCACCGTCTTCCATCGCGGCAACGAATGCACTGATTACACGTGCGAGCACATTCACGGGGAGCGCGGCAACCTACTGTCTTTCCGGGAGCAATTCGCACGTCACCAATTCGACGTCGTCCTGGACATGACAGCTCGCAATGGCGACGATGCCGCGCTCGGCGTCGCCACCTTTACAGGGCTCGCTCCCCGCCTCGTGCTGATCAGCAGCGGTAGCGTCTACCGCACTTTCGGCGTCCTACTCGGAGTGGAGGACGCCGCTGTCGACAACGATCCTTGTACTGAGGACGCAGCTCTGCGCAGCCGTCTGTTTCCGTACCGCGGCGCCGTTCCCAGGCATCCCAGCGACCGCTGGGCCTTCCTGGACGACTACGACAAGATCTTGGCGGAGCGCTGCTACCTCAATGCGACGGGCCTCGGCTCAAGCGTCATCCGGTTACCCATGGTTTACGGTCCCGGCGACCCAGACCGGCGTCTAGTTCCGTATGTTCGCCGCATGCTGGACGACCGCCCTATCCCGCTGCAGCCGCGCGTTGCCAGCTGGCGGAACTCGCGTGGCTATGTCGACAACGTGGCCGCGGCCATCGCTCGGGTGGTCACGGTCGGAAGGCCTTCAGCTATCTACAACTACGCTGAGCAGGGCGACGCCTCAGAAAGCGAGTGGATTTGCCGTATCGGTGAGCTACTCGGCTGGCAGCGCAACTTCATCTCCGTCCCCGACGGCGCGGCGTTCGGTGGTCCGAGCATCGACGAGCTGCCTCGCGAGGCCCGCTTCGAGCAACACCTGCGCATCGACAGTCGGCGTCTGCGCGAGCAGCTCGATTACAACGAGGTCGTGTCGTCTATGCGCGCCTTGGAATACGCAGTGCAGGCCGCCCAGGACGATGCTCCTCGGATTGACTACAACGCAGAAGAAGGCGCGCTGCGGCGTCTGGCACTCACCCTGCCACGGTAGTGGGGCGGCCCTCTGTAGCCGCTGTCGTGAAGACGTGCGTCCTCCGAGTCCGGTCAGCTAAAACCACCACCACCCCGCCTGAAGGCGGTGGGATTGCCAGCGGGCTTTGAGGGAGCGGCGCTGCCTCCGGAGCCGTAGGTCGTAAGCGCTGCACCGAACCCAAGTTGCAGCGGGCTCGACGCCGTGCTTGACGGCGAGGACGTCGAGCTAGCGCGCGAAGTTGAGCGCGACGGGCGGCACGGTGAAGGCGCAGAGGGGCGAGTCGAGCTCGACCGGGAGGAGGTTGCTGCGCGTGGCTGTCCAGTACTTGGGTGCCAGCTCGAGATAGCGTTCCTTGGGCCAGTCGGGCAGCACTCGCATCACTTCGTCGAAGTACTGTTGGGGGTCGATGCCATGCAAGCGGCATGACGCGACGAGGCTGAAGATGGCGGCGGCGCTTTTCGGCGTGGGAATTGCTGCCGTAGAACACCCACTTTTGTCGGCCTACGACGACTTTTCGCAAGCTTCGTTCGGCTCGCGTGTTGTCGAGCGGCAAGCGCCCGTCGGCGAGCACTCGGCGGAGCTCTTGCTCTTGATTGATGGCATAGCCGAGCGCCTTCGTCGCGAGCGAGCGACCTTGCTGAGTCAGTCGCGTCTGCTTCACCCAGTCGAAGAAGGCATCGATGAGCGGCCGCACGTGCTCGTCGCGGGCGAGCTTACGCTTGGCCGGCGGCAGCTTTCGGAACGAGTCATCGGCCGCGTAGATGGCGCGAATGCGCAGCAGCCCCTGCAGGCCCACCTGATACTTACAGATGGCGGCCTCGAAGAAATAGCGGCGGCAATGGGCCCAACATCCGACCAACTTGATGACGTCGTCGGTCTCGTCCTTCGGCGGACCGCGATCGAGGATGTCGTAGACGCTGCTCGCATCGGACTGCAGGGCGCGTAGGCAATTTAAGCCGTGGTGGGCCGAGATGGCCGTCGGCACTCCTCCCCTCGGAAGACCCAGTGAGCCTTCCATCCTGGTCATTGATTTTCGATTTCGAGACAAGGACGGGCGCGAGCAGCGCTACCGGCTGTTGCCGCGCACGCTGGCTGATGGCGATTCGAGCAGGGTGCGTGATGGGCATTGGCGACGGTGCGCAATGGCTGCCACAAAAGGCGATGGCCATCGCGTAGGCCGGCGGTGACGCGCCAGCTCA
>JAEYWK010000108.1 GCA_023431345.1 Pseudomonadota bacterium | reverse complement strand
CGTGGTTGGGGGGGGGGGGGGAGGGGGGCGTGCACGTGAGAGGGGATTGAGGGGTCGAGGCTTCAGTCGCGTGGCTCAGCCGCCGGCGCGAGGCTGCCCTCGCTCGCGTAGGCACGGCGTCCCTCAACCAGCGTCGCAGACACCACCGAGCACGCATGGCCACGTCCATGCCCGCGAAGCCCTCGCCCAAAACAGGTTGAGCCGACGCAACGGCAAGCCCACCCCATCCCCTCTCGCTCTCGCCTTCCACCCTCCCACCCTTCCTGTTCCCCCCCTCGTTATTCGAGGACAGTGAGGTTCACCACGGCGAAGCCGCCGGGCTTGATGTCGACCTTCTTTTCCAGGTGCTGGCTGCGCGCGCGGAGTTGCACGGTGCGGACGCCGGGGGGGAGCATGACGCGGCCGAAGGCCATGCGGGCGGGGAGGGTGGCCCAGCTGCGGGTGTCGGGCGTGTCGGTGGCGGTGAGCGTGGCTTGGGTGCCGAGGCTCAGCAGCAGGCCGAGGACGGCGTTGTCTTTACCGGCGGCGGCGCGGACGCCCTCGCCGGCGACCACGCGCGTGATCATGCGCGTGATGGCAGAGGCGATGATCGGCCCCTTCACGTCGTCCCACGCGCGCTTCGCTTCTTGGTCGACGGCGACGATGCCCTCCAGCGGCTGCTGCTTGCCGTCAACGCGGAACCAAGGCTGGTCATACTGACCGCGCGGCTTGCCGAGCTCGGGGAAATTGACCCAAGTGACGAGGCCCTGAGCGCCGAGCGCCGCGGCGCGGCTGCGGTCACCCGGGCTGAGAGCGCCGCTGGCGTACGTCAGCGCCAAGCCGATCGGTACCCGCTGCGCGACCTTCGCCGGCACGCGGCCGTAATTGACGATGACGAGCAACTCGCCTGGAGTCGCGGCGGGTGCCGCAGCCGGGTCCGCGCTCGGCGGCGCGGGCGGCTCGCCTTCTGTGGCACCCGCCAGCTTGCGCAGCCGCGGTGAGGCGAAGCCGGCCTGGCCCATCAAGCGGCGTACCGGCTCGGCCAGGCTGCGATACTCACCGTACTGCAGCGCCTCGTCGTAGTAGCGCAGGGCTTGGTCGTACTGCCCGCTCTTCTCGAACACGAAGCCGGCCAGGTAGCTGCCCGGCGCGGTGAGCGCGTTATCGGGATCATGCTCCTTCAAGTACTTCTGCATCACGGTGAGGCGTCGGGCTTCGACGCGCGCGCCCTGCAGGTCACCCACCGCCAGGTAGTTCACCATGTTCATGGTGTTGATCATCAGCTTCTCGTACGCCGGCGCCTTGTAGGGCCCGGTGTCGTCCGAGAACACGTACTTGCCGATGTCGTCTACGGCGCTGCGTGAGAAATCGAGCAGCTCGATCTGCTTGTCGCTCACCTCGAGATCGCGGCTGGATAGCTTGTAGATCTGCAGCTGCTGCAGCACCATCGCGCGATCGAGCAGGAACAGCGAGTTGTCACCGCCGGTGTTGTCGGGCAGCTGCTTCTCGCTGTCGGTATCCAGCTGCTCGTTGATCAGCTTGAGCGCCTCGCGCGGGTTGCCCGCGTCGAGAGCGGAGCGAATCTCCTTGGTCTTGTCGGAATGGCTGGCGCAGCCCAGGGTGAGCGAACAAAGCAGGAGTGCGACCCTGAGCTTCATCGCGCATCGACCAAGCATTCGGTACATGTTGAAAGCGTTCTGGGGCTGAGGCCCCCAGAACCTGAGGGTGGGGGCCCCTGGAATTCACTTCCTGGGGCGGGAGCTGCGCTCCTGAAGGAAAGGTGAATCGAGGAGCCCCTCGAGGCCCTAGATGATCGCTTTGGTGACGGCTGACTTGTGCTGGAACAGGATTTGCCCGGTTTCGACCTCGAGCACCTGGATGAACATGAAGTATTGGACGCGGCGCTCGCCGTCTTGACGCTCGTCGCTCGTGAACACCTTGCCGGTGACCACGTAGCGCGCGCCCACCTGCTTGCCCCAGGTCGAGATCTGGCTGGGGTCGAAGGCGCCCGAGTACTGCTTGCGAATCTCGGCGATCAGGCTGCCCTGCTGCTCCATGCTGATCACGCGCACGTGACCGGCGTTGACCAGCGTCGTCTCGATGTCGCTGATCAGCGCGTCGAGCGCGCTCTCGACGTGCTCCGTCGTTTCGTTGCGGAGCGGCAGCACGGCCACCGCCGGCATCTGCTCGCCCTCCCAGCGCTTGAGCACCGGCGCGCTCTCGAGCGCCTTCATGTTCTCCTGCAGCAGCCTCTGCAGATCCCGCCGGTCGAGCCCCGTGCTCATCGCCTGATCGTCGAGGCCTTCGACCTCGTCGCCGCGGACGGCTTTTGGCCCGCACGCCACGCTGCTGACCGCGACCCCAACCATCAAAGCCAAAGCACCAAACCGACCCATCATTCTGCTCTCCGTAAGGTTCCCATCGAGTTGGACGAAGCCTTGTCAGGGAGCATGTAAGGCTGGCTCGGCAGACGTCAAATGAGGCCCGCCGAGCCGCCCGACTTCCCTGGCTTCTTCCCTGATTTCTGGTTTTGGTGGGGAGACGCCCTCAGACCGGCGACGCAGCGCCCGCGCTGCCGGCGCGGCGCACGGGGATGATCTGCACGCGGCGGTCGTCCCCCTCGCCATCGCTGCGCGTGATGACGCCCTCGAAGCCGGCCAGGGCGAGGTGCACCACGCGGCGGTCACGCGGGTTCATCGGCTCGAAGGTGATGATCTTGCCCTGCTCGACGGCCTGCTTGCCGAGACGGCGGGCCATGCTCGCGAGCGAGTCGTCGCGCCGGCTCTTGTAGCCCTCGGCGTCGACGGACACGTGCCGGCGATCCAGGCCCGGGCGATTGATCACGCGGTGGGTGACGAACTGCAGCGCCGAGAGCACCTGGCCCTTCTTGCCGATGATGCGCCCCGCGTCACGACCAGCGATCTCGAGGTTGATCTCGTCCACCGAGTTGCCCTCGCGCGCGCGGCGCAGGTGCACCGAACACTCCATCTCCATTTCACGCACGACGGTGGCGAGGAAGTCGAGCGCCTGCCGCTGGCGGTCGTCCGTCGGCTCGAGATCGGGCTCGCGCTTGCGGCGCCGGCCGCCTCGATCGCCTTCCTCCGCACCCGCGTCCGCGTCCGCCTTGGGCAGCGGCGCATCGTTCGGGTCTTTCTCCTCCCACGCGTCGTCGTTGAGCTCGTTCGTATCGCCCATGATCATGCCTTTCCATTGCCGAGCTGGGGCCGGTCTTCGACCTTGCCCTTCGGCGTAAGCTTGTCTTTCGATTTCGAGGCGCCTTCGACGACCTCGACGTTGATGGCGCCTTTGCCCCCGCCGCGCAGGCTGCGCTTGGCGTGCCACTCGACGCCTTGCTGCTGCAAGATACCGAGCACGCCGTTGGTGAACATGTAGACGCCCAAGCCCGCGGGCAAGAACAACATGAACACCGTGAACATCGCGGGCATGAAGTACAGCATCATCTTCTGCTGCGCCGGGTCACCTTGCGGCGGCATCAGCTTCTGCTGCAAAAACGAGGTCGCGCCGATCACGAACGGCAGGATGTAGAGCGGATCTGCCGCGGAGAGATCGGGGAACCACAAGAACGGGATGTTGTAGAGCTCCACCGCCGTCTGCAGTGTTCGATACAGCGCGAACCACACCGGCATCGACGCCAGCTGGGGCAGGCAGCCCTTGAGCGGGTTCACGTTGTGTTTGCGCCAAAGCTCCATCTGCGCGAGCCCCTTGGCCTGCGCGTCGTCCTTGAACTTCTCGTTCAGCGCGTCGATCTCGGGCTTGAGCTCGCGCATCTTGATCATGCCCTTGATCGAGGGCAGGGCGAGGGGGAACAGCAGCGTGCGCGCCGTGATCGTGAGGATCATGATCGCGATGCCCCAGTTGCCGACGACGCCGTGCACCTTCAGCAAGAAGGCGACCAAGATCTTGGCGATGGCGGAGAAGAAGCCGAGATCGATCAGCTGATCGAGGCGGTGGTTGCCGCCGGCGGCCTCGGCCAGCAGCACGCGCTCCATCGGGCCGGAGTAGCTGGTGAGCGAGTAGCTGGCGCTCTGGCCCGGCTCCAGCGTGAGCTGGGGGTAGGCGAGGCGCACGCGGTACAGCGAGCCGCCGTTTGGGTCTTTGTCGAGGCTGCCGTAGCGAGGGTCGAAGCGCTCTTCGATCTGCGCCTGACAGGCGGGCCCGCGCGTCGGCGCCTTGAGCGGCACCAGCGAGTGCGTGAAATAGGCGTTGGAGACCGCGCCTACCGCCGGTGCGCCGGGGGCTTCGTACCAGTTGCCGGCGTTGCGCGAGTTGATCGGGAACAGCTTGCGGTCTTCGAAGTCGCTGGGCTCGAAGTCCCCGGGAGTGAGGCGCGTCGCGCTGTCGTCTTGCCCGATGCACTCGACCTGCGTGACGAGCGGGCTGACCGCGAACATGCCCGCCGTGGTTTCCTTGTGCGTGCGCCAGGCGTCGGTGTGTACGGTGACCGCGTGCTTGAGCGGCCGTGACGCGCGGTTGGTGATGGTGGTGGCGACGTCGAGCTCGTACGGGCGCGAGGTGAGCTTGATCACCTTCTCGAGCTCGACCTGCTCGTCCTTGTAGGAGAACTCGCAGGTCTTTCCGTCGGATTTCACCAGCGACCAATCCAAGGCGTCGGTCTTCACTTGGCGGTCTGCGTCGCTCTCGAGGCGATTCGAGAAGGCGAAGCGCAGCTGCTGGTAAGCCTCCTGGTCGGGGGTCGTCGAGATATCGATCTGCTTGCCGTCCCGCAGGTACTTGGCGGTGGTGAGCTTGAAGCGCTTCAGTGAGGCGCCGCGCGTGGTGAGCTGCGCGTGGAAGCGCTCACCCCACAGGTCACAGAGCGTCTCGGGGGCGCGCTCGCCAGCGGGCGCGGGGGCGGCGGCTTCGACCGACGGCGGGGCGGAGGGCTTGGGCGGAGGCGGGTCGCCGAAGAACGTGTTCTTTCCGACGGTGAGGAACAGAAAGATACCGGAAGCGATGAGCAACCAGCGACCGAGATTGCCGCGATCCATGAGCTACGTTTTCTTCGAGGAAACCCGCTTCGCGAACTAATTCGCCCGGGCGCGAGGTGCGTGAAGGCGTCCTAGCACGGCGCCCGTCCAAAGGTCACATTCGGAAATGAGGGAAAAGCTTCATGGCGGCGGGGGATCGTAACCGCCAGGGTGGAATGGGTGGCAGCGTAGAATCCGGCGGACGGTCAAGTACGTGCCCTTGGCGGCGCCGTGCCGCCGTAGGCACTCGTGACCGTAGCGCGAGCACGACGGTTCGAAGCGACACACGGGCCCTATCAGCGGCGAAATCAGCCGCTGGTAGACGCGGATGAGCAGCATCAAAAATCGCGCGATCATGCGGCTCCGCAGGCCATCGGCGCTTAAGCCTAGCCTGGATCAGCCCGCAGCGGCGCGGCGGAGGCGGGGGAGCGCGCGCTGCCACTCGGCGACGATGGTCTCGGCTTTCCGCTCGCCGAGCGGGCGCCGCACGATGACGACGATGTCGAGCGCTTCGGGGAGCTCGCTGAAAACTGCGCGAAAGCCCTCGCGAATCAGGCGGCGCGCGCGACTTCGCTGCACCGCGCCGCCGATCTTGCGGGACGCGGTGATGCCCAGGCGCACGGGGTTACCCACGGGGCGCCGCAGCACCACGAAGACCAGGCAGTCTCCGCTGATGCGCAGACCGCCTGATTGCACCTCGAGATATTCGGCACGCTTTCGGACGCGGTTCGCGCGGGAAGGAGCGCGTGTGCCGGACCGAGCGGCGGTATCCACTTACTTCTGGTACGTGGAGACCGTCAGGCGCCAGCGGCCCTTACGACGACGGTTCTTCAGCACGTTCTGGCCGCCCTTGGTGCTGTTGCGCTTACGGAAGCCGTGAGTGCGGATGCGGCTGACATTGTGGGGCTGATACGTGCGCTTCATGGGACTGACTCAGTAGAAGTGGCTGGGCTGCTACAGAAGTGGTGGCGAATGCCCCCGGTCTGGCGAGCCGGCGCGGAATTAGCCATCCATCGGGGGGGTAGTCAAGTCCCGGTGGTTTTTTTCGGAGGGATCGGGCTTGATCGACCCCTGGCCGCGTGTTAATCCCCGCCTCCCATGCGAGAGAACATCCGCCTCGTTTCTTCGGCCGGTACGGGTTTCACCTACTACACCACGAAGAACAAGCGCACGCAGACGAACAAGCTCGAGCTGAAGAAGTACGATCCGGTCAAGCGCGAGCACGTCATCTTCAAGGAGGTCAAGATGCCTCCTCACAGCAAGTAAGCGGCTCCGTCAGGAGCACCAGCGTGTGCGTGAATCGAGCGCGGCGGCAGCATGGCCCCCGCGCTCTTCGCGTTTTGTTCACCGCCCCTCGCGGCCCCGGCGCGAAGCGCGCGCCCCCAAAAATTCTCGCCCCCCTCTGAGGTCCCCGCCTCCCCGCCTCCCTGTTAAAAATTCTCGGAAGGCGAGGAGCCGAACGACGGTCAGTCGCCGCCCAGGATCTTGAACTCGACGCGCCGGTTCTTCGCGCGTCCTTCGTCCGTCTCGTTGGGCGCGACGGGCTTGGTTTGGCCGAAGCCCTCCGACTCGAGCCGGCTGGAAGCGATGCCCTTGCCTTCGAGGTACTGACGCACCGCCGCCGCGCGCTCTTTGCTCAGGCGCAGGTTGAGGGCGGCCGTGCCCTTGCTGTCGGTGTGACCGTACACGCCGATGCGCATCGACGGACGGCCCTTCATCAGATCCAGCACCTCGTCGAGGATCGGGAAGCTGACGGGTTTGATGGCAGCGCGACCCGTCTCGAACTCGATCGGCTTGAGCAACTGCACGCTGCCGTCACTGCCCATCTCGATCAAGCTCGGGCAGCCGAACTTTTCTGCGATCGCCGAGCGCTTGCCGGGCTCCGTCGGGCACTTGTCTTGGACGTCGGGGATGCCGTCGCCGTCCGCGTCGTCCTCGGGGCAGCCGTCCTCGTCTTGAATGCCGTCTTTGTCTTCGGCCTTGTCCGGGCACTGATCGTCGACGTCGGGGATGCCGTCGCGGTCGCGGTCGGAGCCTCCGGGGCAGCCGTCGGTCTCTTGCGGCGGCTTGCCGTCTTCCTTCTCGGTCGGACATGCGTCGACCGAGTCGGGATACCCGTCACCGTCGGTGTCACGATCGTAGTCATCGACGTCGGGCGTGATCCTCACCTTGCGCGGCGGCGACTTGGCCTTGAAGTCCATCAGCGGCATGTACGTGCCGATGGAGCCGAGGATGCGGAAGTCGGTGGCGCCGTAGCCGGTGCTGAGGCGAGTGCCCGCGCCCACGTTCACGTAGACGCGATCGCGTGGATCGATCGTGAAGCGACCTTGGGCGAGCCACTCGAGCGTGGTGTTGTCACCGTCGAAGAACTTGCTGTCGTCGTTCACCGACGACATGCCAGTAGTTCCCCACAGCTCGCCGCCGAGGCGGACTTTACCTTCGCGCAGCGGCAGGTAAGCGCCGAACGCCCAGCGCAAGTCAGAGCCCAGGTAGAGATCGCCCTCGGAGCCGCCGATGCTGCCGTTCGGGCGGAAGTGGGGCCCGATGTTGCCGCTGAGGAAGAACTTGTCGAAATCGAGCTCGCTCGCCACGTAGAGCGAGCCGCTCGTGTAGCCGTCGCTGCTGAAGCCGTTGCGGCTGCCGGTGGGCGCGAACAGCGCCGCGCCGACGCCGAACTTCAGCCACTCGTTGTCGGTTTCCCAAGTCTTCACGCGCACGTCGAGGCGCAGATCGCCGACGGAGACGGGCGTGTCTCCGATGCCGCCGCCGCCGACGTTCTGCGCCTGCGGATCGTCGCCGTAGATCGTGAGCAGGTTGACGGGCAACGTCAGACCAAACGTCAGGCGCTTCAGCATCTGCGCGCCGCCCGACAGGTAAGTGATGAATTGACCTTGGACCGGGTTGTCGATGTGCCGCTCGACGACCGGATTGGAGGTCACCGTTTCGTTGCGGAGCGGGTTGTGCGAATAGCCCAGCGCCCCGTTCACGAAGAAGCGGTTTTCCTGCGAGCCGACGGGACGCCACACCATGAACCCGTCGTCCGGCGCGCCCGAGAGCTGCGCACGATCGAGTTGGAAGTAGCTGGCCTGCGCGTTGGCCTCGCCCGCGCTCAACCACGCTGAGGCGCCCAGGGCTAGCGCCACCAGGGAGCGCGCCCCGCGGGCGATGGCAGAATGACCACGACGTCGCGGATTCATGTCCCTTTGAGACAGCACGACTACGGAAAGTAGCCTGCCGGTCTCGCCATTAGAAGCGCGTTTTCCAGCGCAGCGCCGGCCGGCGGGTCAGGGAGGCGGCCTTGGCGGGTCAGGGGACGTCGGCGAAAACCTCACACACCCAAATCGAGCCGTCCGGGTCGACCGCCACCCCAATCCCGACCTTATCGAAGCGCGGCTGAAGCAGGTTCTCGCGGTGGGACGGGCTCGCCCAAAGCGCCCGATGAGCGCGGCGAGCATCGAGCGCGTGGGCGACGTTTTCGCCGGTCCCGAGCGCGCTCGGCAACGCGGCGCTGATTCGCGCGCGCGGGTTGCCGTTGCCGGCGTCGTGCGCCACGCGGCGTAGGGCGCGCATGGCCTCGGCGTGCCGCTGTGCGACCGCGTCGAGCGTGGGGTCACGCTCGAGCGGCGGGCTCTGCTCGGAGGCGCGCGCTTGGTTGAGCATGGCTAGCAGCGCGCGCTCGGGGTCATCGGCGCCATCGCCCAGGGGTAGCTCGCCGGGCGCCGGCTCGCTGAAGAACGAGGTGGGCGGCTCGACTCCGGCGTAGAGAGTCGCCTCAAGCACGGGGCGCGGCCCGCCCGCCACGTCGGCCAGCAGCTGCACCAGGAAAGCACCTGGTCGGTCCGCGCGGAAGCGCGCGCGCGCGCGCTGGCCGTCGAAGCTCGTCGGCACCGCGTACGGCGAGCCGCTCGGGCCGAGCACCAGGTATTTCGCCGCGGCGGTAGGCACGAGCACGCGCGCGTCGACCTCTATCCACGCCCCGGCGCGTTCTCGCAGGCGGAGCGGAGCGAGATCAGCCAGCGCATCGACGGCCACGGCCGCTAGCACCGGCCGGGCGCCGTCTTCTACCAGGGCGAGCCCGCAGCGCCGTTCGCCGCCGTCGCCAAAGCTGTCGAGCCAATGTTGCATTCGCTCCGCCGCGGCGGGGCTCGCGACGTCGACGCCCTCGAGCGTCCAGGCGCGCGGCCAAACGTAGGGTGAGCCCTCCGCCCGCAGCGCGAAGCCGATCTCGGCGACGTCGAGGGCGGCGTCGCCCTGACTCTGGCGGCGCGCGAAGCGCTCAGCGACCCGCGCCAGCGCCGCGTCACCCTGTCGGCACCGCGCGTAGAGCGGGGCGAGCGCGTCGGGCACCGCGTCGAGCGCGTCGGGTGAGGCGGCGACCTCGGGAAACGCAAACAGCTCGCCGCCCTCGCTCACGACGCGGGGCGTGCCGAGCGTGCGCGCCGCGGCAGGCGGGGTGTGGGGCGTCGTTGCGCTGCAGCCGAGCAGCATGCAGCCGAGCAGCGCCGCGCGAGGCGCTACGTCTCGAGGAGCGCTCGCGCGGGCCATGGCGATTTTGTAGCACGTTTCACCGGCCTGGGGCCCCGGGGCAGCGCCGCGCCAGCCCGGAGCCGTTGCTCTGTCAGGGCATGACTACTACGCTCGCGGCGTTGGCTTTCCGCATCACCACCGCAGCAAAGGTCGGCGCCTTCGCGATCGTGATGGTGGGGGCCGGGACGTTCATCTTTCGCTACGTGACCAAGTCGGGCGAGGGTGACGGCGGCTACGTCGTCTTCACGCGCATGAAGGACGCGAGCGGCATCGCCAAGATGTCGCAGGTGCGCATCGCCGGTATCCCGGTCGGTCGAGTCAAGAGCATCAAGCTCGAGCACGACCAGGCGCGCATCGACATCTTGGTCAACAAAGAGGTGCCGCTCTACGAGGACGCGGCGGCGTCGAAGGTCGCGGCCAGCTTGCTCGGTGAGTTCCAGCTCAAGCTCGCGCCCGGCACCGAGGGGCGACGAAAGCTCGCGGAGGGCGACGAGATCAAGGTCGTCACCGAAGCGCAGACGCCCGACGACTTGATGCGGCAGATGTCCGACATCGCCAAAGACGTGAAGGAGGTCACGCAGGCGCTCGCCGCGTCGGTCGGCACCGAGCAAGGCAAGGCCGACATTCAAACGACGCTGCGCAACCTCGCGGCGGTGACCGAGGCGCTGAACGAGACCGTTCGTGAAAACCGCGCCGCGATCCACGAGATCGTCGTCAACACCCAGCAAATCTCGTCGCGCAGCGCGCCCGAGATCCAAGCCATCCTCGAGAACGTGCGTGAAACCACGCGCGAGGTGCGGCAGCTGATGTCGAAGGACCCGACCGGCAACGGCGGCGATGCGGGCGAGGTGCGCAAGATCGTCGAGCGCGTGGACCGCGCCAGCCAGAACCTCGAAAGCGCGCTGAAAAACGTCGACAACGTCACGGCGCGGCTCGATCGAGGCGAGGGCACCCTGGGGCGCCTGACCAAGGACGAAAAGCTGATCAACGAGGTCGAAGGCGCGGTCGAGAACGCGGCTGATTTCCTCGGTGGGCTCTCGCGGCTCCAGACCATCGTCAGCCTGCGCACCGATTATCAGTTCTTGGCCAGCACGGTGAAGAGCTATGTCGAGATTCGGCTGCAGCCGCGCGAAGACAAATATTACATGCTCGAGATCGTCAACGATCCGAAGGGCCTCACCCGCTTCGAGCAAATCGACGTCGACACGACGAACCCCAACGATCCCCCGCACTACCGTGAAGTGCGCACCGTGACCACGAACTCGCTGCGCTTCTCGCTGCAGTTCGCGCAGAGCTTCGGCCCCTTCACGGGCCGCTTCGGCATCAAAGAGTCGACGGGCGGCTTGGGTCTCGACGTGTCGCTGTTCGACGATCGCTTCGAGCTGCGTCAAGACCTGTACGGCTTCGGCGAGGTCGTGCTGCCACGCTGGCGCATCTCGCTCGGCTACGAGTTCATCAACCGCCTCTGGCTCCTCGGCGGCGTCGAAGATCTGCTGAGCAGCTCCCGGCGTGACTACTTCGTCGGCGGCATGCTCCGCTTCAACGACGAAGACCTCAAGACCATCCTACCCTTCGCCAAGACACCCTGAGACTTCTACGGCGCATCCGGCAAGCCGTGTCCCGGAGCGATGATCTTCGGCCAGGCCGCCGCCGCAGACCAGCCCGGGTGGACGTGCGGCGGGTGGTGGCACTCGGTGGCGCAGAAGGCTTGGTCGGGCATCTTCATCAAGCCCTTCGCCTGGGGCTCGGCCGCGTGCTTGGAGCCAGGGCCGTGGCACACCTCGCACTGCACGTTCGTCAGACCTTCGACGTGCGTCACGGTCGAGCCGCCCGGCTTGCTGTAGCCGGTGACGTGACAGCTCACGCAGTCGAGGTTGAACTCCTTGTTCTGCTTCGACAGCGTGGCGTACGCCTGGGAGTGCCGCGTCGAGTTCCACACCGCTCGCTCGGCCTCGTGGCATTGGGTGCACGCTTCGATGCCGATGTAGCTGGCTTCGCCGGGGCCGGGCGCCGGCGGCTTGAGATCCTTGAACGCCTCTTTGTTGTGGGCGTTCACGCGCTGGTAGTACTCGGCGATGTGCTTCGACACGGTCTGGTCGGAGCCGAGCTTGTCGGTGACCTCGATCGACTGGAAGCGAAAATAGCTGCCCTGGGCGGGGGGCTTGGCTTGGGGCAGCTGGCTCAGCTCGCTCTCGAGCGCGCGCTTGTCTTGCTCGAGCGCCGCCAGGTCCGCCTTCGAGCCGCCTTGCTCGAGGCGGGCGTTGATCTCGCGCAAACGCCGGCCAATCTCGAGCTTGCGCTCGGTCGCTTCCAGCCCGCTGCCGTCGACGAACTCGAACGACTGACCGCGCACGTAGAGATCGACCACGCCCAGCGCTTGCAGGTGGTTCGGCGTCTCGACCACGAGCGTCTTGCCAATCAGCATCGGTGATTGCGGCGGATCGTTGGTCTCGCCCTCGTCGAAGGGCTTGCCGACGATCGCGACCTCGAAGCCGGGCTGGGCTTCGATCAAGCGCAGCGCTTCCCCGCGCGGCATCGCGGCCAGCAGCACGTCGATCTGCGCCCCCGCGCTCGCCAGCTCCGCGAGGCCCGCTTTCGCGGCCGCGACCGGATCCGAGGCTTCCACGCCGGGCGGCGCCTGACCCATCACCACGGGTCGGCTCAAGCCCAAGATGCCGACCTTGATGCCCGACACCTCGAGCACCTTGCTGCGTTCGGTCGGCGCGCCTTTCAGGTTCGCGGCCAGCAGCGTCGCTCCAGAGCGCTGCACGAGCTTGCCGAGGGCGGGGTCGCCGAGCAGAAAGTCGTTGGCTCCCGGCGCCCACGCGCTCAGCCGGAGCGTCTTGAACGCGTCGGCGAGGGCTTCCGCTTTGAACCCAGCCTGCATGTCACGGGCGGGGTCGGGGCGCGCGTTCATGAAGAGCATCGGCCCCGCTCCGACCACGAGCGCGTTCGGTACGGCGCTGGCTTGACTCGCGATGTAGGCCGCGGCGTGGTCGGCGCCGCCCTGCATGTCTTTCACGCAGCCGCAGGGCTCGAGCGCTCCTGCCACACTCGACATCACGTACAGCCGCAGGGAGGGTGAGCCCGAGACCGCGCTGCTGGGCTCCGAGCCGCATTTACAGCCGGAAGCGCCGCAGCTCGCCGCGAGCACGAGGGCGCCGAGGAGCGCCAGGCCCGACGAGCCCGCGGGGCGTGCGAAGGACAATTGCCGAAACACGGGGCTTGGTATAGCGCGGACCTGCGCCATTTCCTGCGGCAAACCCGCGCTTAGCTAAGCTCCGCCGATTTCGGGCACGACCCGCATGTTTTCGCCTACATAATGAGAGTGTCGTGCCTGAGGACACCAAGGGCAAAGCGCCTCAACCGTTCGGGCCGTTCGTGCTCGAACGACGCATTGCCGTCGGCGGTAGCGCCGAGGTCTTCTTGGCGCGCCCGAAGATCGGCACGCAGCCGGCGGCGCATTTGGTCGTCAAGCGGCTGCTGCGCTCGGTGCGCGAAGGCGGCGAGTTCGACGCGCTCGAGCGCGAGGCCGAGCTGCACCGGGCGGTGGCTCATCCCAACGTCGTCGACGTGTACGGCGCGGGGATGGTGGGCGAGGAGCCGTACCTAGCGCTGGAGTACGTCGACGGCGTCGACCTCTACCGCTTGCTGCGCCGCGCCGAGGCGGAGCAGCGCCGCTTTCCGCCTGCGCTGGCCGCCCACATCGCGCGCGAGGTGGCGGAGGCGCTCACGGCCGTGCACGGCGCGCGCGACAGCGAAGGCAACGTCTTGCACATCGTGCACCGCGACGTCACGCCCTCGAACATCTTGCTCTCGACCGAGGGCGTGGTGAAGCTCGGTGACTTCGGCATCGCGCGCTTCGAGCACCGCATGAAGCCGACGCAGCACAGCGGCGGCGGCTTGAAGGGGAAATTCGGCTACTTGTCGCCCGAGCAAGTAGCGGGCGAGCCTTCCGACCACCGCGCGGACTTGTTCGCGCTCACGGCCGTGTTCGGCGAAATGCTGGTCGGCGAGCGCGTGTTCCCCGGCAGCGGGCAGCTCGCCGTGCTGCTGGCGATCCGCGACGTGAACATCGAGCCGCTGCGGCGGGCCGCGGCCCTGCTGCCGCCGGGCGTGCTGGCCGTCTGTGAGCGGGGCCTGGCGCGCGATCCCGACGACCGCTTCGCGGACGCAGCCGAGATGTCGCGAGCGCTCGCGACGTTCGAGCAGCCGTCGCGCGCCGAGCTGAAGAAGACGCTGGCGGAGTGGGTGCGCTGGGCGAAAGACTCGAGCGAGCTGGTCAAGCGCATCGAGGGCCAGATCCGTGATTCGGTGCAGCGCATGCAAGCGGTGCGCTCGCGCAGCAGCGGCGGCATGCAAGCGGTGCGTCCCTCGGCCCCGGGCTCCGTCGTCTCGGCGCGTCCGGAGCCGAGCGCGTTCGACGCTGGCTCTCGGGTGCGGCGCAGCGACGGGCAGCTGATGGAGCAGGTGCCGTTCGCGAAGCTGATCGAGATGATCGCCACCGGGGAGCTGACGGGTGAGGACGAGGCCGCGCTGCTCGGCCAGGATTTCCGCCCTATCCGCGACATCGACGAGCTGGCGCGGCACCTCCTGCCTTCCACGACCGCGACCACCAGCCGCATCTTCGAGCCGGGGGTGCCCGATTACCAGGCGCTCTTGCGCGACACGTCGATGCTCGAGGTGCTGGCGCACATGCGCCAGAAGGGCGAGACCGGCGCGCTGTTCGTGCAGCGCACGAAGGTGATGGGCGCCAGCGTTCGCAAGGAGCTCTACCTCAACGCGGGGCGCCTCTTGCACGTCGCGTCGTCGGAGCGCGAGGAGCTCTTGGGCGAATACTTGGTGCGGCGCGGTCGCTTGACGCGCGAGCAGCTCGACGCCGCGCTCGGCTCACTGCAGCGCTTCGGCGGGCGCCTGGGCGACACCTTGATCGGCCTATCGCTGGTGGACGCGGTCGACGTTTTCCGTGCCATCCGGGATCAGGGGCGCGATCGCGTCGCGGCGCTCATCACGTGGGGCGAAGGGCTCGTGACCTTCTACCGCGGCACGGCCCCGACGCGCGTCGAGTTCCCGCTGGATCTGGACCTGGCGAGCCCGATGATGGCGGGCACCATCTTGCGCTCGAAAGGCGAGCCGCGCTCGCTGCTGCCGAGTGACGGGCGAGTCGTCGTGCCCGGTCCGCGCTACGAAGCGGGCAGGCTCCCCCGGGAGCGGGGCGCGGCGCCGGCTTCGCTGCAGTACGTGATGACGTTCGTGAACGAACGGCTGCCCATCGACGCCGCGCTCACGCGCATCACCGAGTACCGCCCCGGCCGTGAGTCGCGCGCCGTGAGCACCAAGGAGGCGGCGGCGGCGCTGCTCGTGGCGGAGCTGCTCGGGTGGGCGGCGTTCGCTGAGCGTTGAGAGAAAGAGAGAAAGAGAGAAAGAGAGAAAGAGAGAAAGAGAGAAAGAGAGAGAGAACAGGAAGGGTGGGAGGAGGGAAGGGAGAGATTAGATGGGGCTGGGCTCGACGGAGGAGAGGGCGGCGAGGCAGTCGTAGGCGGCGTACTTGTAGGAGTCGGACAGCGTCGGGTAGTTGAAGACCATGTCGATGAACATGTCGACGGTTCCGCCGAGGTAAATGGCGGTTTGCCCGATGTGCACGAGCTCGCTGGCGCGCTCGCCGATCACGTGGACGCCGATCAGCTTGCGGGTCTCGCGCTGCACGATGAGTTTGGTGATGCCGTCGAGATCGCCCGTGATCTTGCCGCGCGCGTTGTTCGCGTAGAGGGCGCGGCCCGAGACGTAAGGGATCTGCTTCTCTTTGCAGGACTCTTCGGTTTCGCCGAAGGCGCTGCACTCGGGGATGGTGTAGATGCCGTAGGGCATCGTCTCGGCGACCGTCTTCTTGTACGAGAAGCCGAAGGCGTGGCACACCGCGACCCGCCCTTGCTCCATCGACACGGAAGCGAGCGCCGGAAAGCCGACGACATCCCCCGCCGCCAAGATGTGCGGCACCTTGGTGCGAAACTGCGCGTCGACCTGCAGGTAGCCGCGAGCATCTGGCTCGACGCCGACGCTCGAAAGGCCCAGGCCCTGGGTGGCTCCGCTGCGGCCGGCCGCGAACAGCACCTGCTCGGTGACGACCTTGGAGCCGTCGCTCAGCGTCGTTTCTACGCCGCCCGGGCGGCGCTTCACGGCGCCCCAGCGCTGGCCCTGGATCAGCTTGATGCCGGAGCTCACCATGGCCGATTTGAGGCGTTGTACGATCTCGAGGTCGAGGAACGGCAAGATTTCGCTGCGCGCGTCGACCAGCGTGACGCTCACGCCGAGCGCGGCGAACATGCTCGCGTATTCGCAGCCGATCACGCCGCCGCCGAGGATGGTGAGCGAGGTGGGTAGCGTGGTGATGTTCAGCACCTCGTCGCTGTCGTGGATGAAGTCGTCGTCGAAGTCGATGTCGGCGGGGCGGTGTGGCTTCGAGCCGGTGGCGATCAAGATGTAGTCACCCCTGATGCGCCGGGTATCCCGCGAGGAGGTGATCATGACCGTGTGTTCGTCGACCAGCTGCCCGCGACCCTGAAAATAGGTGATGTGGTGGCGCTCGAAGTTGTGCCGGAACGAGCGAGCCTCTGCGGCCGCGATCGCGTTCTTACGCGACATCAGGCGCGGCACGGTGGCCTTCGCGTCGAGCTCGACCGCGACGCCGTAGAGCTCGCGCGCGCGGTGGCCGGACAGGTAGAGCGCCGTTTCTCGCAGGGTTTTGCTGGGCAGCGTGCCGGTGTGCACGGCGGCGCCGCCCGGCTCCAGCTCGCGCTCGATGACCGCGACGCGCTTCTTGAAATAGGCGGCTTGCGCGGCCGCCTTCTCGCCGGCAGGCCCGGCGCCGATCACGATCAAATCGAAGCGTTCGCTGTCGCCCTGGGTAGACACGATCCCCCGAGCTTACTGTCAGGCGGATGCACCGCGCAAGAAGCGACCGCGGCGATAGCTGGCGGCGAGCGCGAGGGCGAGCGCCACGTAGCTGGCTGCGACCGTGACCCACACCTGCGGCAGCGCGCGGCCGTCGTAAAACAGGATGAAGGCGCTGGCGGGGAGCTGCACGAGCAGCACGACGCAGGCGTCGATGAGCAGCGCGCGCTCCGGCGCTCCCGCGCCTTGCATGACGGAGCCGAACACGATGCCCACGCCGAGCGCCACGTAGCTGGGCGCGACCCAGGCCAGGTAGCTTTGCGCGACGCTCATCACGCGCGGGTCGGGGTCGAAGAAGCCGACGATCTCCGGCGCAAATACGACGTAGAGCGCGGCCAGCCCCGCCATCATGAACGTGTTGTACAGCGCGGCCCAATAGCCGCTGCGCTTGGCGCGCCGCACGCTGCTGGCGCCGAGGCTCTGCCCGACGAAGGTTTGCACCGCGCTGCCCCAGCCGATGCTCACGAACAGCGCCATCGTCTCGAAGCGAAACACGATGCCCAGCGCCGTGGTGGCGCTCTGATCGCTCGCCGTCGTGAAGGCGCGCGCGACCAGCGCGTGGGTCAGCAGCATGGCGAACATACGCACCACGAGCTCGGCGCTCGACGGCCAGGCCAGCGACAGCACGCGCAACACCTGCGCGAGCTCGGGAACGAGCGGCACCCGCGCGCGCCAGAACCCGAGCCGCTGTGCCGCGTAGAGCGCGAGCGGTATCAAGATGATGGCGCGCGCGAGCAGGGTCGCGATGCCGGCGCCGAACAGCTCGAGGCGCGGCACCCCCAACGTGCTCGCCAGCGCCGGACCCCAAGCGAGGAACGCAGGTGCTTCGCCGGGGCCGTAGACGAACAGGACCGCGAGCACGAAGTTGATGACGTTGCCCAGCACCAAGAAGGTGACCGGCGTCTTCGAGCTGCCGACGGCGCGCAGCATGCTCGCGCAGTGCAGCACCAAGAACATGGTGATGCCGCCTCCCATCACGACCGTCAGGTAGTCGGCGCCGCGCACCGCCACCTCGCCCTTGACGCCGATCACGTCGCTCAGCAGCTCGCGGGCGCCGAGCGAGCCGACGCTGGCGAAAATCAAGCCCAGCACCACGACGAGCAGCCCCGATTGCCAGGCGATGCGCCGCGCGGCGTCGCGGTCACCGCTGCCCCAAGCGCGGCTGACGAGGCTGGCGGCGGCGACGCTGATGCCATAGCTCACGATCGTGCCGAGGGCCGCGAGCTGATCGCAGATGCCGATGGCGCCGAGCGCGGGCCCGGAGACCTCGGGCGGCAGCCGAGCGATCAAGTAGGCGTCGACCAGGTTGAACGTGGTTTGCAGCCCCATGCCGAGCGCCAGCGGTGCGCCGAACCGCAGCACTTCCACCGGCAGCGACCCGTGCAAAATGCGCTGGCGAGCGTCGCCGGGCGGGACCGAGGAGCGGCCTTCGTGGCTCACGGAGCTTCGGCCTTCGCGTACGCCACGAGAGCGGCGTCGCGATCGCGCTCGAAGCAGCGCGTGGGGAGCTGTCGCTGCTTGCGCAGTAAGGCCGTGCGCTCGACGAACGCAGCCGTCACGGGGTCGTGGTAACCGCTCGGGCGCCGCAGCGCTGGGTCGTCATGCCCCAGGTAGTGACGCGCGATGCGCGCCATGAACAGCTCGCGCAGGTATTTGCCGACGAGCGACGCCAGCATCACGAGCGGCGCGTGCGCGTCGGCGTCGCGCACGAAGCGGACGCGGCCGAGCTTCGGGAATTGGTACGCGCTCTCGGCTCTGCCCTCGACGATGGTCGCGTGCAGCCAGCCCGCGAGCGGACCGAAGAACTTGCCGTACTCGGCGATGCCGCCGACCTTGCCGCACACCGCCTGTACGGGCGCCTGCGCGCGCCGCTGCAGCGCCAAGATCAGGCGTTCCATCGCGTGGAGATCGCTCACGAAGCGGTTGATGCCGCGGCTGCGGTTCTCGTTCAGCTGCTGCGTGCAGACGGCGCTGCTCCGCACTTCGAGCAGCCGCACGCCGCGCTCGGCGAACAGGGCCACGTGACGCTGCGCGCGGTCGAGCTGCTCCGGCGTCGCGCACCAGCTCTCGCGGGAGCTCTCCCAGCACTGCGCGCGGGCCTGCTTGGGGCACGGCTCGCGCAGCTTGGCGCTGCCTTCGAGTGAGACGAGCTCGAACAGCTCGGCGGGCGAGCGCGCCGTGTCACCGGTCAGCGCCCTGGCCCACGCTTCGCCGATGCCGACGTCGAGGTGCGACATCAGCCGCTTGGAGTCGTCGAGATCTTCCCGTAGCCGTTTGGGTAGCTTGCGCGCCAAGAAGCGCTCGCCCTCCGGGCTCACCTCCGCCAAGACCGCGGTCACGATCATCGGCCCGAGCCGCGACCCGAGCCCGTTCTCGTCGGCGCCAATGTGAAAGCTCGTGGCCATCAGCCGCCCGACACCGGCGGGATGAGCGCCACCGTCTCGCCCCCATGGAGCAGCGCTTCGAGCTCCACGAACTCTTCGTCGACGGCTACGCGCACGCTGGGCGTTCGAAGGCGCCCGGCGAGCTCGGGGTGCCTGGCTTCGAGGCGCTCGAGCAGCGCGGCCACGCTGAGCGGCGTCGCCTCGAGGCTGACCTGCTCTTCGGGAGCTCGCGCTAGGTCACGGAGGGCGGCAAAGTAGAGGACCAGGACCGACGGAGAGCCGTGCACGGCGGGACGCTACGCCATCAGGGGAGACGAGGCGAGTCGGGATGAGGGCTTCCGTGGTATGAGGCTAGGCTAGAAGGAGTATGCGAATGGCAGCGGAGAAACCGAGGCTTGGCCGCGACGTGTACGTGGCCCTGGCAGCCGTGGGCTGGGCCGATGGCAAGCTGGACCAAGAAGAAGCCGACGCCATCGTGCGCACGGCGCTGGAAGAGGGGCTCGACTTGGCGGAGATCGCCGAAATCGAGGCCGCGACGAAGGAGCCGATCGACCTCGGCGTCATCGACCGCAAGAACCTGTCGAAGGAAGACCGGCTGTTCGTCTACGCCGTGGCCTGCTGGCTCACTCGGCTAGACGGCGTCGTGTCCGAAGCGGAGACGGCCGCGCTGGCGCAGCTCGGCGAGGCGCTCAAGATCCCCGAGAAGCCTCGGCAGATCGTCGACGGCATTGCGCAAGACATCGCCAGCCGCGGTGACGACCGCCCCGACCGCTACGATCTGTTGGCGCTGCGCCGCACCATCAGTGAACGGCTCAAATCGGCCCAAGCCAAGAAGGAAGCCGAGTCGTGAGCAGGGGCCGCAGTCGCATTTCGACCCACTAAAACCCTAAGTTTTTCGCGAGCGCGACCGTTGGAGGAGGGGGAGCTCCCTCGCTTCGTCCAAGAGCATGACTGCCGCCACTGCGCGCAAGCTGGAAACGCCGGGAAAGTCACCGCTTTCGGTGGTGGCGCTCCAAATCGTGCGCGAGGCGCTCAAGCCCGACGTTTCGCCGACCGATCTGGCGAAGCTCGCCGAGAGTGACCCTGGGTTCGCGCTGCGCATCATCTCGATGGTGAACAGCGCCGCGTTCGGCTTCAACCGCAAGGTCTCCGATGTGCGTCAGGCCACCGCCTTCATCGGGGTGCGAGGCCTGCGCACCCTCGGGCTGTCGCTGGCGGTCTCGGACATGGTGCCCGCCGGCCCCGATGGTCAGCTCCTCCTCGGTAACTCACTGCGCCGGGCGGTGTGCGCGCAGGTGGTCGCGAAGAAGCTCGGCCACCGCGAAGTGGACGAATTTTTCACGGCCGGCCTCTTCCTCGAGGTCGGGCTACTCGCGCGCGCGCGTGACAATTTGGAGGCGGCCGCCAAGGTGGCGCGCTTGCCGGCCGCCGACCGCGTCGTCTTCGAGCGAGCCGAGGCGGGCAATGACCACGCGGTGCGAGGCTCCGAGCTGGTCAAGGCGTTCGCCTTGCCGAGCGAGCTCATCGAAGCGGTGGCGCTCCACCACGACCCGCTGATGCCGGATGCGCCGCTCGCGCGCGTGGCGTGGGTCGCCGAGCGCGTGGCGGCAATTTGGGAAGGCGGAGACATCCCGACCCTGCAAGCCGAGGCCGTACGCGCGCTCGCCGCCGTCGGCATCGCCGACCGCGACATCGCGCAGATGCTCGAGAGCTTGCCTAGCCTCGTCAGCGACGGCGGTGCCGCCTTCGATCGCGAGGTCGGCCCCCAAAAGGGCGTTGACCAGCTGATGCTCGACGTGAGCCGCAGCCTGATCGAGATGAACCAGAGCTACGAGAGCATGGTGCGCCGGCTCGAGACGCTGCTCGCCGAGAAAGAAGAGCTCAGCAGTAAGCTGGAGGCGGCCAACCAAGAGCTGCAACGCCTCGCCAGCACCGACGCGCTCACCGGGCTCCCTAACAAGCGCTCGCTCGAGGCGGCCATCTCGCGCGACCTGGCGCGCGCGGACCGCGACAAGACCTGGCTGTCGATGGTGGTGGTCGACGTCGACCATTTCAAGAAAGTGAACGACAGCTACGGCCACGCGACGGGTGACCAAGTGCTGCAGGCCGTAGCCATGGCGCTCTCCAAGCACCTGCGAGCGGGCGACTTGGCGGGGCGCTACGGCGGCGAGGAGTTCGTGCTGGTGCTGTCCGGCAGCAACATGATCGGCGCGCGCATCGCCTCCGAGCGCATCCGCAAGGCGCTCGAGGTGATGACGGTCGAGACGGATCACGGGCCGCTCAGGGTGACGGCCAGCTTCGGGGGCGCTTCGGTGTGCGGCCCTGGCTGCTCCCGCGTACGCGACGACCTGTTCGCGCGCGCCGATGAGGCGCTCTACGAGGCCAAGCGCTCAGGGCGTAACCGCGTCGTGATCTCGGAGCCGTCTCAGGGCGTCTGAGTCGTCGGCTTCAGGGGGCGGCTGACCGGGTCCGAAGCCCGCCGGGCCACGCTCAAGCCAGCAGCTCGGTCTTCGCCACCGGGTAACCATCGGGGCGGCGCACGGCGTAAGACAAGGCCAGCACTTCGACGAGCACGGTGCGGTAGACGACGTGCACGTCGTCGACGTCGATGTCCTCGGCGTGGGCGTCGAGCGTCGCGTCGATGTGCTCGTGCACGAACGAGAGCACGTGCGGCTGCTCCATGGCGATCACGTCGTCGCTGTCGAGCGACTCGGCCGGATCGGCGCGGCGCAGCTCTTCATCGAGGGTAAGCAACTCTTCGGTGGCGGCGAGCTGCTCTTCGGTCACTTCGTCGAGCTGGTTGCCGTGGGCCTTCTCGAAGGCCAGCCACAGGGTGAGCGCCAAGAAGTAGCCGAGGGCGAGCGCGGTTTCGTCGAGCGGGCGGCCCAGCGCTTCTGCGACGTGGCTGGCGAGCGCGGGCTGAGCGCGCTCGAAGCGCTCGAAGGCTTCGTCGAGCTGACTGCGCGCTTCTTCGTCGTCGTCAGCGAGGCCTTCACGCACGCTATCGAGCGAGTGCTGCGGCACCCCGGCGTACGACGGGACGGGGCGGATGGCTGAGCGACGAACCCACACGGTGCTCTTACAGGTCTAGCATGCAAAATCGAGCGTGGAAACTCGCCGATCATGCGTGTAAGTACGAGCCCGCTCCGCATGCTAGCCCTGCCCGACGACGACGAGCCCGCTCCCCCGAAAGCGAGCGGGATTTCGCTTGGGCGGAGAAGTGTCGCTGGGTTAGCCTGCTTGCCCTTGGTTATTTTCGCGCTCGCTTGGGCGCGATTTTCTGCGAGCGGGCAGGTGTTGAGCGGGGTCAGCGTAGCGGGCGCCGAGCTCGCGGGCCATGACGCGGAAGCTGCGCGTCGTCAGCTGACGGAGCGGGCGCGTGCGCTCGGCCAGACGCCGCTGCGCCTGCGGCTCGGCGAGCGAGAGACGTCGGTGACGGTGGCAGAGGCGGGCTTCGAGCTGTTGCCGCGTGAGTCCGCGGAGCTGGGGCTGCGCGTCGGACGCGACGCGGGGCCGCTCGCCAACGCGCTGACCTTCCTCCGCTCGGCGTGGCGCGAGCACACCGTGCCGGGGCGGGTGAGTGTGGACGCGGCGCGCTTCGACGCGGCGCTCGTCGGCATCTCCGCCAAGCTGATCGACGACCCGCCGTTCGCGGGCACGATCGCCTTCGAGCAGGCGAAGCCCCAAGCCGTGCCCCCGCGCGCGGGCCGGAAAATCAAGCGCGCCGAGCTGCTCGCGGCGATGAGGGAGGCGGCTGCGCGTGGCGCCTCCGAGATCGTCGACGTCAGCGTCGAGGTCGTGACGCCCCCGCTCACCGCGGCCGCGATCGAGGCGGCGCTGGTCGTCGCCACGCGCGCGCTGTCGCGTCCGGTGGTACTCGAAGCCGGGGCGCGCCGCCTCGAGATGCAGCCGGCGGAGCTGGGCGCGTGCCTGGTGGGTCGCGTCGAAGGCGAGCAGCTCGTGCTCGCGCTCGACACGGCGCGCGTCGACGCTTGGCTCGCGCCGCGCCGCGCGGAGCTCGAGGCCCCTGCCCGAGACGCGCGCTTGGAGGTGTCGCCGAGCGATGAGGTCCGCATCGTGCCGAGTGAAGCAGGCGTGCGGCTGGATACCGCGCGCGTGGCGTCGGCGCTCTGGGAGGCCGCGCGCAGCGACGCGGGTCACGGCGAGCTGCCGCTCGAGCGCGAGCCGCTGCCGGCGCGCTCGACCGAGCAAGCGGAGAAGCTCGGCATCGTCAAGCTCGTGAGCACGTTCACGACGCGGCATCCTTGTTGTCAGCCCCGCGTCGCCAATATCCACCGCATCGCGACGCTGATGGACGGCCTGGTGGTCGAGCCGGGGCAGACGGTGTCGGTGAATCGAGTGGTGGGGCCGCGGACGCAGAAAAATGGCTTCGTTCCGGCGCCCAGCATCGAAGACGGCGAGATGGTCGACACCGTCGGCGGCGGCGTGAGCCAGTTCGCGACGACGTTCTTCAACGCCATCCTCTATGCCGGCTACGACATCATCGAGCGCCAGCCGCACACTTACTGGTTCCCGCGCTACCCCATGGGACACGAAGCGACGTTGTCGTGGCCGCAGCCCGACATCGTGTTCAAGAACGACAGCGACGCGGGGCTGCTAGTGAAGACGAGCTTCAGCAAGACGACCATCACCGTCAAGCTCTACGGCGACGTCGGCGGGCGCCGCGTGACCTCGCACGTGTCGGAGCGGCGCGACATCGTGAAGCCCGCGGTCGAGCTGCTACCCAACCGCGAGGTCGAGCCCGACGAAGAGAAGGTGAAGGACGGCGGCATGATCGGCTGGAGCGTGATCGCTTCGCGCACCGTGACGTTCGCCGACGGCACCAAAAAGGAAGAGAAGCGGAAGGTGACCTACAAGCCCAAAGCGCGGCGCGTCGAGGTGCACCCTTGTCGTATCCCGAAGGGCGAGCCGGGGGCGACGGGTGAGCCGTGCCCGGAGCCGGAAGACGTGGAAGAGCCGGCCGAGGCCGCCGCGCCCGCCGAAGCCGCCGCGCCCGCCGAGTGAGCGCTCAGCGGTGGCTGACGTGGCCCACCGCGGCCCTGAAGATCCGGCCGGATCCGCGCAGGCGGAGCTCACGCGCGGCGAAGGGCACGAACGCGGAGCGACCCGCGTCGAGCGTGAGCGTCGCCTCCGACGGCGAAACGAGCGTGACCTCGCCGCTCGTGACGAGCCAGATCTCGGGACCGCGGACGGTGGTCGTGATGGGGGCGCTCGTCACGTCGAAGTACGAGAGCCGGAACTCGGGGGCGCTGGCGTCGTAGACGTGCTCGGCGCCGTCGGCGCGCGGCAGCAGTGCGCGCGGCGCGAGCGGGGTGAAGTCGAGCACGCGCAGCAGCTCCGGCACGTTGACGTGCTTCGGCGTCAATCCTCCACGCAAGACGTTGTCGGAGCTCGCCATCACCTCGACGCCGGTGCCCCCCAGGTAGGCGTGAAGGTTCCCGGCGGGGAGGTAGATGGCTTCGCCCGGTTCGAGCCGAATCAGGTTGAGCATCAGCGCGACCAGCACGCCGACGTCGCCCGGGTAGAGCTCGCCCAGGCGCGCGCCCCAGCCGAGCTCCGCCGAGTAGCGCGAGCCGTGGGCGGCCTGGGCGCGGCAAGCGGCGGTAGTGCGCTCGGCGAGGCGCTGGCGTTCGGCGGCCGGGGCCAGCATGAGCTCGGAGAACAGCGCAGCGATGCCGCCGCCGTTCGGGGCCGCGCCCAGCGTGCGGCGGTAGGCGGCGAGCTCGGGCACGTCGAGCTCACACAAGAGCTCGAGCGTGTGCGAGGCGTCACGGAAGCCGTACAGCGCCCAAAACTCGGTCAGGGCGCAGAGCAGCTCCGGCTTGTGGTTGTCGTCTTTGTAGCTGCGATGGGGGGCGTCGAGAGCGACGCCCGCAGCTTCCTCCGCGGCGAAGCCAGCGCGGGCTTGTTCGCGCGAGGGGTGAGCCTGCAGCGAGAGCGGCTCACGCGCCGCGAGCAGCTTGAGCAAGAACGGCAGCTTCTGGTCGTGAGCGGCGGCGACGGTGGGGCCGAGCATCTCGGCCGGCGCCGACGCGATGGCGCGATCGAGCCCGAGCAGATCGGGCAGCAAGCGTGACGGCGCCAGCGGGTGGGCCCCCATCCACAGCTCGGCCTCGGGCGACGGCGAGGGCGACGGCGCGCCGCGCAGCTCGGCCAGCGCCGTGCGCGAGCCCCAGGCATAGCTCTGGATGGTGTTCGATAGCTCGTGGATCATGGCGCCGTCGTGACGGGTGGAAAGATCAGCGCGTAGGCGCGGGGCGCCCAGCTGATCAAGACCGCGCGATCGCCGGCGCTCTCCCGCGAATAGCGAGAAAACCAGGGCAAGCCGCGCCAAGTTTCGTTGTCTTTGATCTGCTCGGGCACGATCAAGTCAAGCTCCACGTAGCGCCCGTCGGTAGCCTCGGCCAGGGCCGGCCCGAAGCTGAAGTCTTCTCGACCTTCACGGGGGCGCACGTCGTTGTGCATGGCGCCACCGTAGGCGACGACCAAGCGATCGGGGGCGCGCTTCTGGAGCAACCCGCGCACGTCGCGCTCGGTGACGTCGCGCAGCATCGTGAGCATTTCGGAGATGTCGCGCTCGCCGGCGCCGGCGATCTTCTCGTACTGCTCGCAGCTGGGCACGAGCGCGTGCGGCTGGATGCGAAGCGCTTTGGCGCGATGGCCGAGCTCCAGGAACTCGTTCTGGTTGGTGGCGGCTTGGGGCGCGGTGACCTCGGCCTGCTGCTGCTTCACCTGCGTCTCGACCTTGCCGCAGCTGCCGTTCGCGACCCAAATCTCGATCACGAGGTCGCTGGCGCGGGGGGCGAGCCGCGGCAGCAGCTGCTCCATGAAGCGCCGCGTGGTGGACGCGCCGATGCGCTCGCCAGCCTGCGCGTGCGCTTCGCCGACCGCGAGCACGCGCGGACCATCGCGGAGCACGAAGTCGAAGGCTGCTTCCGCGCTGGGGAACGTCTTGCAGCCTTCTCCGCATGCATCGAGCGAGGCCGCAGCATTAGGTCGCGCTTCGTCGGGGGCGCTCGGCGCCGGCTGCGCGCTCGCGGCCGCGGGGGCAGGGGCAGGGGGAGCTACGGCCGGCGCGGGCGCTCGGGCGCACGACAACAGCAAGAGCCAGGGGGCGACGCGAAACACCCCGTCATTCTGCCACGAATCGCGGCCTGCCCGCTCGTCTCAGCGTGAAGCGAGCACGCGCAGCTCGCTCAAGCCGAGCCAGCCGTCGCTGCTACCCCACTCGACGCGACAGCGTCCGTCGCGGCGCTCGAGCACGTACACGGTAGCGCCTTCCGGCACGCTCGAAGTATCCGCGCCGCGACCGCGCGGCAGCGGCCGGCCGGTCTCGTTCGTCAAGTGCGCCTCGGGGACCACGACGACCGCCGGCTGCGACGTGACGCGGAAATGCTCCGAGGCATAGGCGCCGCCCGCGAACGCCAGCGTGAGCACGCCGCCCACGCTCATGGCCACGACTCCGCTCAGGCGCAGCAGCGGGCGGGAAGCGAGGCGTCTCAGCACGATGCCCAGCGTCACGACGCTCGCGCCGAGCAGCGCCAGGACGGCCCACACCTGCTCGGGCAAGAGCGCCGCGATGGCGCGGGACAGCCGTGGGCGCACGAGCACGCTCTCGCCGTGCTTGGAGTGGCGCCGGGCGATCTCGCTCTGCACGGCGTCGAGGGCGCGCTCAGCGCGCGCGTCGCTGGGGCGGAGCACGAGGGCTTCGCTCAGGGCGGCGGAGGCGCGACCCAAATCACCCGGTCGCGCGCCGCTGCCCTCGGCTCGCGCCAGGTACGCCGCGGCGCGAGCGAGGCTGGCGTCGGCGTGGACGACCCCTTGATCGGCGAGCAGCTCCAGGCGATCGATGGCCTCGTTGTCCGCACCTTTGGCGAGCGCGGCCAGCGCCGCCGCGTAGGCCTCCTTTGGCGTCTCCGCGCGCCCGGCGAGCGCGAAGGTGAGCAGCGGTAGCACCAGCAGCGCCGCGAGCCAGCGCTTCATGTTCGAGCTCCGCTAGCGGCGGGCGGTTTGCGTGCGCTCAGCTTCTTGCAAGCAGCCTTGACTCGCGCTGCGAGGTCCGCCCCGTCGACGGCCTCGCCAGCGAAGCGCAGCTCGTCGCACGTGGCGAGCAGGCCGGCGAGCGCGCTGGCGTCTTCTGGACCGAGACCCGAGTCGGCCAGCTTGCTCGGGAGCTCGCTCTTCAAGACGCCGCGGGCCTTCAGTCCCGTCGCCCGCTCGATGCTCAAAAACAAGGCGCGCTCGGCGGCCCCGGCCGCGCTCGCGGCGTCACCCTGGGCCACCGCCGCGTCGAGCTGCGTGAGCGCCGCGTCGAGCGCGGACGCGAGCGAGCCCCGCCTCTCCGCCAGGCGCCGCTTCACGTGCCTCGCGAGGTCCGACAGCGCGAAGCCAACGAGCGCGGTCAGCGGCAGCCCGAACAATACGAGCCAGTAGCTCGGTCGGCTCGGCCAATAGCTCCGGCTCGCATCACCGGCCGCGCCGAGCGTGGGCGGCGGGACGACCAGGCCTTTCAAGCTCGGCCGGGCGTCGACGCTTCCGAGCTTGGCCTCAGGTTTGGGGCTTCC
The DNA here is from genome assembly GCA_023431345.1 of Pseudomonadota bacterium. Lineage (GTDB taxonomy): Bacteria > Myxococcota_A > Polyangia > Polyangiales > Polyangiaceae > PMG-095. Next base: position 30,863 of record JAEYWK010000108.1, on the reverse strand, counting down.
CGTCACTTTGACCGTGCCCAGCTCTGCGCGGGCGACGCCGTATTTGCCGGCTTTGGCGTCATAGTAGGGCAGCGTTATCTCGCCCAAATCCACGTCGCCCGGCTCGCTCAGCTCGACCACGTACGTGAAGGTGCGAAAGCCTTGCACGACGCCGCGCTTCGGCTCCACCTGCTCGACGATCTGCGGCTCGAGGAAGCGCACGCCGCTCCGCTCCGGGACGAGCAAGGTGTACGGCAGGTTTCCGCTGCCTTCGAGCTTCGCGACCACCGACACGCTGCCGCCCGCCGGCACTTCACGCGGCTCGAGCTGCGCCTTCAGCGCGAAGCGCCCCACGTCGCCGAGACGGTAGCCGGGTGGGCGATCCGCGAGCGGCGGCTCGACGACCTCGATCGTTACCGGCTCGGATTTTCGCTGCAGGCCCTGCGCGTCTTTCGAATAGTTGCGGCCGACAAAGCCGAAGGTCATCACGCCCGCCTTGAGCTTGCCGCTCTTGAGCGGAAACAGCGCGAACTCGGACACCTTGAAGGTGATCCAGCGCTGGCCGTCTTGCTCGTATTGGTAGCCGGTCGTCTGGCGCGGATCCTCCATCAGGTTGAAGGCCAGAAAGTCGTCGCGGCTGGGCTCGGTGACGAGACCGGGCTCGAAGGCGCCGCGCCCGGCGTACGCGTACACCGCGAGCGTCACCTGCTCGCCGACGACCACTTTTTTCGGCGTCGCGCGGGCTCGCAAGAAGGCGACGGGATCGAGCGGACGGACGACTCGATACTCGTCCGGCAGCTGCGGCAGCTCGGGCGCTCGTGGCGCCTCTGGCTCATCGAAGCCAGGGAAGCCGGGAAAGCCGGGAAACCCAGGGAAGCCGGGGCCGCCGAGGCCGCGCATGATGTCGAACGGGTCGAGCGGCTGCCCCGCGAGCGGAGGCGGAGTCTGCGGCAGCGACCCAGCCGGCACGACCTCCACCGAAACCGCGCGGTCGCTCTTACGGCCCTTGCTGGTTTGCACGCTGGCGGGGCCTAGCCTGAACGTGCCAGGGCGGCTGGCCACGAGCGCCCACGTAGCGGTCAGGCCAACCGACTGCGTCATGCGTCCATTGACGATGCTGATCTGGGCCTGGGGCTGGACGCTGACGCCCGCAGAGGTGACCCCGGGCGGGAGTCGTAGCTCGGGTTGGCTGGCGGTGTCAGCGCCGTCGCTCTGCGCGTGGAGTCGGAGCACGAAGCGCGAGCCGACCTCGACCCGACGCGCGCTCAGCTCCGTGCGCAGGCTCACGTCGGCGCGCGCGGCCCGCGTCACGCTCAGCGCGCACACCGCGACCAGCCCGCTCGCCAGCGCGGCGGCGGGCGCTCGCATCACTTGTCCTCCGTGCGAGCTCGCCCCGTGAGGGAGCGATTCTTGGCGTCTTGCTGCTGCACGCTGGGAGCGCGCTCCAGCATGTCGAGCATCCGCTCGTCTTGATTCTGAGATGGTTGTTGCGGCTGCGGCTGGGCCTCGGGTTGTTGGCCGGCGTCGGGCGGACCCGCGTCTTGGTCTTGCGGCTGTTGCTGCTTGCCGTCATCGCCCGCGTCCGGCTGGGCTTGCTCGTCGTCTTGCCCCGCGTCCGGCGGACCCGCGTCGGGTTGATCGCCCGCGTCGGGCTGGTCGCCCGCGTCGGGCTCGCCCGAGTCGGGCAGAGCATCGGGCGGCGCGTCGGGGCCCGCATCCTTCTTCTTGTCCTCGATGCGCGCGAGCGCGATGGCGCGGTTGTACGCGGCGTCGCGTCCGATACCGTCGCCGCCGTCCTCGGGGAGCCCCGGGATCAGCTCGATCGAGGCGTCGTAGCCCTTCACCGCCGACTCGTAGTCGCCGCGCAGGAACTCCAAGTTGCCGGCCAGGTAGAAGGCGCGCGCGCGCAGGTCGATCGGCACGGTGCGGTCCGCCGCGATCGGGCGCACGATGCGCAGCGCGCACTCCACCTCGGCGCTGCGCTTCTCCTTCGCCGCTTGCGCTTCCGGCGAGAGCTCGCCGTCGCCCACCGGCTCTTCTTCACCGAAGCGCTTGCCGTACTGCTCGCCGAGCTTGAACAGCCCGAGGCCGAGATCGAAGCCGGCGGACGGCTTGCTGCGCACGCTATCGGGAGTACCGATGTTGCCTTGCTCGCACTTGCCCGTCGCGAGGTAGCCTTGCAAGAGGGACACGGCCGCGCCCGCGTCGCCCGCGTCGTACGCGGCGATGGCCTCGTCGACTGCGGGCGCGTTGCGCATCCACAGCCGGTTTCGCTCTTTCGTGCAGCCGCTGCCGAGCCCGGCGAGCAGCACCAGGAGCAAGCTGGCGGCGGCGGCCCGAGCGGCGCGGCGCTTGCGGCGGCGCTTCTTGGGCGGGGGAATGACGCTGGCCTTGCGGGCCTTGGCCTCGGGCACGAAGGACTCGATCAACACCAGCAGCAGCGCCAGCGCGAGCGGGTAGAGGTACACGTCGGCGTAGATCGTCTCGACGCGCTCCGACAGCTCCTCGGTCATGAGCTGCTTCAAGCGCCGCTCGATCTCGGTGATGCCCGTTTGGCCCGCTTCGCTGCGTACCACCGCGCCGCCGGTGGTGCTGGCGATTTGTCCGAGCTGCGCCTCGCCCTCCGCCGTGAGCGAGGTCGTGAGCGGCTTGCCCTCGTCATCGGTGCGCATGCCCTGCACCTCGCCCGTCTCGCTCACCTGCGGGATCGGCTCCGGCGTACGACCGCCTATTTGCACCACGAACACCGTCGTCTGGGCTTGAGCGATCGACGTGGCCACGCTGACCGGATCGCCCTCCAGATCTTCGCCGTCGGTCACGAGCAGCATCACGCGCTTGTGGCTCTTCGACAGCGGATCGCGCTGCAAGAGCTCGCTGCCCGCCTGCAGCGCGCGCGCGATCGCGGTGCCGCCGACGGGCATGTCGTTCGGCGACATTTGCTGGAAAAACTGGGAGATGGCCGGCCCGTCGCTGGTCAGCGGGAAGGCGATGGGCTGGCCCGCGAACGCGACGGCGCCGAAGCGGGCGCCGGGCAGGCTCGAGATCAGCCGCGCGACCTCGCTCTTGGCGCGCAGCGTGCGTGACGGGGCGATGTCACGCGCGTACATGCTCTTCGAGTAGTCGAGCACGATCACCAAATCGAGGTTGGTGGCCGGGATCAGGCGAGTGCCGCGGCCATACTGCGGCTGGGCCGCCGCGACGAAGGCCAGCGCCACCGCCAGCACGCACAGCACACCCTTCAACGCCCGGCGGCCGCCGGCCTGCGCCGTGAGCAGGCCCAGGACGATGGCTTCGTCGCCGAAACGCTTCAAGCTGCGCTGGCGCAGCAACGTGCCGGCGATCAGCAGCGCCGCGACCACGAGCGCAAACGCGGTGCCCAGCAACCACAGCGGAGCCGCGAACCTCATGGAAACCTCCGCAGCAGCAGCGCCCGCAGCAGCGCGTCGAGCGCCAGCAGCATGACCGCTGGCAAGAGCAGGAAGCGAAACAGCTCCTCGTAGGTGGCCACGCTGGACTCGAACTTGGTCTTCTCGAGCTTGTTCAGCACGTCGTGAAATCCAGCTCGGAGCGCGGTCGCGTCCGTGGCGACGTACATGGAACCGCCGGTTTTCTCCGCCAAATCTTTGAGCAACTTGGGGTTCACGGGGAACGGCACCGTCACGTAGCGCGGCTGGCCGAAGAGATCGCGGCGGCGGTCGAGCACCTGGGCCTCTTCGCCTTGTCCGATCTGCACCGTGTACAAACGCGCGCCGACCGTGCTCACCAAATGTGCGGCGTAGTCGGGCGCGAGCTTGCCGCCCTTGTTGTCGCCGTCGGTGAGCAGCACCACCGCCTTGCTGCGCGCGGTGCTGCGCCGCAGCCGCGCCGCCGCGACGCCGAGCGCGTCGCCGATGGCGGTGCCGTTGCCGTCGATCAGGTTCAGATCCATGCGCGACACCAGACCGTCGAGCAGGTGGTAATCGAGCGTGGGCGGTGACAGCACGTAGGCGTCGGCGCCGAACACCACCACGCCGATGCGATCCGTCTTGCGCTGCGAGATGAAGTCGCGAATCACCGCGCGGGCGGCGTCGAGGCGCGTCGGGCGAATGCCGGGGGGCCGCTTCGGCACGAAGCCCTCGAGATCGGGCGGCAAGTTGTCCATCGCCGCTTGCATCGAGCCGGAGAGGTCGAGCACGAGGACGATGTCGATGCCCTCCTCGTCTTGCACGTCGGGCCGCAGCGTGTTGACGGGCCGCGCCAGCGCGAGAATGCCGAAGATCACGGCCATCGAGCGCAGCACCCCGGGCAAGTCGCGCAGCCAGACGCGGGGGCCGGACGGCCCGATCCGCAGCGGCAGCAGGGTGCCGAGGCGCGCGCGCGGCAGGCGGCGGTCCTCGCCCAGCGTGCTGCGCCAAAATAGCAGCGGCACCACCGCCAGCAGGAGCAGCAGCCAGCGATTCTGGAAGTCGGCGTAGAGCAGCTCGCTGCCGCGTGCGATCGCTGGGTAGGCGAGGCCGAGCAGCGCCGCGAGCAGCGTGAAGCCGACGAGCAGCGCGCCGCGCAGCGCTTTGCGCCACGTAGCAGCGCGCTCCCTTCGTTTCGGCTCGGCTTTGACGGAGGGCTTCGGCACCGGTACGGCGATCGTCGTCGGCGGCGGCGCGGGCACTGCGGGCGGTCGCGGCTCAGCCATCGCGCTCCTCGTCGTCGGCGGCCACGGGCGCGGCCGTGGTCGCGGGCGCCGCGCCGCCGGTGGGCGTCGGGGGGGGCACGGTGCGCTCGACGATCAGCTGGGCTTCGCTGAGCGCGGTGACGCACTCGGGCTCGCTCGGCGTCAGCTGTGCGAACTTGACCAAGTCCGCGTGGCGCAAGAAGCGCTCGATCTCGTCGAGCACCGGGATGCGCGGCGTGGCGGCGCGCAGCTCCGTGAGCATTTCGCGCGTGGTGCTCTCGAGCCCGTCGAAGCCGTAGCGATCACCCAGGTAGCGGCGCAGGACGTCCGACACGCGGTCGAAATGCTCGCCGTAGCGGCCTTCTCGGGTCAGGCCAGCGTGGCGCACGTCGTGGAGAGCCTCGAGCGCAACCTCCCACGGCGGGCGCGGCGGCGGTGGAGGCGGCAGCGGGCGAGGACGCTTGAGCCAGCGTCCGATCAGCCATGCCAGCAGCGCGCCGAGGACGAGCGCGATCGCCCCGATGGTGACGGCCTGCTTCAGCAGCGTCCACTCTTCTTCCTGGCGGCGCGGCGGCGGGTTGCCCTTCGGCTGCGGGTCGGGCGTGCTCGAGGTCGGGTCCTCGATCGTGATGTCGTGCGGCTGCGTGCAGAGCGTGATGAGGTCACCGCTGGCGCGCGCGATCGTGATCGGCAGCGCGGGCAAGCTGAGCTGATGACGGCCTGGCTCTTTGGGCAACGCCACGAACGACAGGGTCAAGCGGCTCTTGCTGCTCCCGCCATCGTCGATGCGCTCGATCTTGGGGCCGGCTCCGCCCTCGGCGTCGGGCAAGATGAAGCCCGCCTGCTTCAAGGCTTTGGCCTCCGCCGTTTCGGCCTGAAAGCGAAAGCCCGTCGGCAGCACCGTCTCGGCGGCGCCGTGGCTCAGCGTCACCACCAGCGGCAGCGCGTGGCCGCTGAGACCTTTGCTGGGGAAGGTCTCGGTGAGCGCGGGGCGGGTTTTTCCGGCCGGCAATCGCTCCACGCAGCCTGAATTGCCGGAAGCGCTCGCGGGGGGCGGGCTGCTGGGGGGCAGGTCGCCCGCGGGAGCGGCGCTGCTCGCCGAGCCCGCGGGGGGAACGGGCTGCGCGGTGGCGCTGACGCTGACGAGCGGGAGGAAGAGAAGCAGGGCGGGCGCGCGCATCAGCGACGAATCCTGCGGGCGCGGCGCGCGAACAGGTCGCGCAGCGGCTTGATGTACGGCTTGTCGGTGCGCACGATGGCGTGATCGAGCGCCAGCTTGTTGAACAGCTGGATCTGCTCCGCGCGCTGGCGCTTCATTTGCTTCTCGTAGTGAGCGCGCACGGCCGCGCTGCCGGTGTCGACGATCACGCTCTCGCCGGTCTCGAAGTCTTCGAAGCTCGCGAGCCCCACGTCGGGCAGCTCCATGTCGCGCGGGTCCACCAGCATCAGCGGGATCACGTCGTGGCGCGCCGCGGCCAGAGACAGCGCCCGCGCGTAGCCGTCGGCGTAAAAATCGCTGATCACGAAGGCCACGCTGCGGCGCCGCGCGACGTGCATCAGCGTCTCGAGCGCGACGGTGAGGTCGGTGCCGGCGCGCTCTGGGTTCGCGCCCATGATCTCGCGCACCACGCGCATGACGTGCTTTTGCCCCTTCTTGGGCGGCACGATCTTCTCGACCTGATCGGTGGTCATGATCAAGCCGACGCGGTCGTTGTGCTTGATGGCGCTGAAGGCGCACAGCGCCGCGACCTCCGTCGCCAGGCGCACCTTGCTGCCGCCGCGCGTGCCGAAGCGCTGGCTGGCCGACAGATCGACCACCAGCATGACGGTCATCTCGCGCTCTTCGACGAAGACCTTGACGAAGGCTTGGTCCATGCGCGCGCTGACGTTCCAGTCTATGGCGCGCACGTCGTCGCCCGGCTGGTACTCCCGCACCTCGCGGAAGCTCAGGCCCTGACCTTTGAAGACGGAGGCGTAGTTACCCGACAGCTGCTGAGTGGCGAGCCGGTCCGTCGTGATCTGGATGCGCCGCAGCGCTTTGAGCAGCTCTTTTCCGACCAAGCTTAGGCCTTCCGGGCAGGCGGTTCAGGGAACTTCCACGACTTCGAACACGCGGCGCACGATGTCTTCCGCCGTCACCTCTTCGGCTTCGGCTTCGTACGACAGCACCACGCGGTGACGCAGCACGTCGGGCCCGATCGCCTTCACGTCCTCGGGCGTGACGTAGCCGCGGTGTCGCAAGAAAGCGTGGGCGCGCGCGGCCAGGTTCAACGCGATGCTGGCGCGGGGGCTCGCGCCGTACTCGAGCAGCGGAGCCAGGTCCTTCATGCCCTTCTTCTCGGGCTCGCGGGTCGCGAACACCACGTCCACGATGTAATCTTTGACGCGATCGTCGACGTAGACGTCGCGCACGACCTTGCGAGCTTGCAGCAGCTGCTCGATGTTGGCGCGGGGCGAGGCTTTGCTCGGGAGCACGCCCGTCATGCGATCCATCACCGCGCGCTCTTCTTCGCGCGTCGGGTAGCCCACCTTGATCATGAGCATGAAGCGATCGATCTGCGCTTCGGGCAGCGGGTAGGTGCCCTCTTGCTCGATCGGGTTCTGGGTGGCCATGACCACGAACGGATCGGGCAGCGGGTAGGTCTGGTCGCCGATGGTGACCTGATGCTCTTGCATCGCCTCGAGCAGCGCGCTCTGCACCTTGGCCGGCGCGCGGTTGATTTCGTCCGCGAGCACGAGGTTGGCGAAGACGGGCCCGAGCTTGCTCGAGAACTGCCCGGTCTTTTGATCGTAGATGACCGTACCGATCAAGTCGGCTGGCAACAGGTCGGGCGTGAACTGGATGCGCGAAAATTTGGCGGCGATGACGTCGCACAGCGTGCGCACGGTGAGCGTTTTCGCGAGGCCAGGCACACCCTCGAGCAGCACGTGTCCGCCGGCCAAGAGGCCGACCATCACCCGCTCGATCATGTAGCTCTGGCCGACGATGACCTTGCCGATCTCGGCCGTCAGGTCGTCGATGAAGGCGCTTTCTTTGGCGACGACTTCGTTCAGTGCGCGAACATCCATGGCTTTTTCCGGCGCGTTGTTACGCGTATTTCGGGCCCGAGACAATGAGCTGTGCCCGCTTATTCCAAGCCGGATTGGCTGGTGGGCCTGAGCTACTCCGAGATCCCGAAAATCTGAGCCAAAAGCTCGACGGGCCCGGCGACGAAGAGCAGCGTAAGCGCGAACCAGACGAGCGCGAGCAGCCCGCCGAACCAGCTGCGCCGGGTCCGCAAGAAATGGATGGGCACCGAGATGGGGCCAAACACCACGACGGCTGACCACAGGCTCGCGTCGGGCCAGGCGCGAGCCAGCTCCTCCCCCGCGAGCCCTGCGAGGTCACGCCTGACGATGGTCGCGGGCACCGCGATCCCGAGCAAGAAGCTGAGTGTGAACAGCAAGACCTCGCCCACGCCCGCAGCATAGCCAAGGGCGATCGGGTTGTGCCAGCGAGGCGGCACGCGGGCCCACGTCGAGCGCTGATGGCCGCGGCGCGTTCGGGCGCGGCGACGAGCCGATCAGGGCGTTTGCAGCCCCTTGACCAGCTCGAGGAAGGCGGTGTCTTCGCCGCCGGCGGGTGGCTCGGCCTTGCGGAAGGCGGCTCCGCGTCCGAGCTTCACCTCGCAGTGCACGGCGGCCGTGTACTTCTTCAGGGCGTCTTCGACGGGGTGCGTCGCGACGACTTCCTTGCCCACCTCTTGCAGCGCCTCGGTCATGTCGTCGCAGCTCTTGCTGGCGGCGGGGAGCTCGAGCGGCTTCGCGTCAGGACAGCAGCCAGCGCGTACGACCGCGAAGGCAGCCATGTCGTACCAACCCATGCGCGAGAACAGCTTCTGCGCGTCGGTCACCACGCCCGTTTTGGGCGCGCTGGCTACGATGGCTACGCGCAGCTTGTCGGCGCCGGCGCGCGGATCGGTCTGCTCGCACAAGCTCGAGAAATCGGGCGCGGTCGCGAAGCTGTCTTTCGGCATGTAGCCGATCACGCACGAGCTGACCTTGTCGGTGGCGGCGAGCGCCTTGTCGCTCTCGCCCGTGACGGGCACCTCACCCAGATCGATCGGCTTCTCACTCGCCGGCGCTGCGGGAGCGCTGGCGACGACCTTCGACTCGACCACGACGGGCTTGGGCCTCAGCGCGTTGAACACCCAACCACCCAACAGCCCGACCACGATGCCGCCAACGGCCAGCGGCAAGATGCGGCGCGCGACCGATCTCGGCGGTTCCGACCGCGGGCGGAGCCGCGCCGCCGGGGGGGCGGAGGTCGTGGTGCCGCCCAGCGTGCGCTGATGGGGCGGCAGCGGGGGCGGCGAGGTCGAATGGGGGCCGGGGGAGGGCGGCTCCTCACCGGCATGCTCGACGAACCAGCGGGCCAGCTCACGCTTCAGCGGGCGCACGTCGCGGCTGCGCTCGTCCGGGTCGCGGTGCAGCGCGTGCGCCAGCGCCGAGCACAGCGCCGCGTCCTGCACGCCGGCTTCGCTGACGTCAGACTCGCTGAGGTAACCGTCGCGCGGCGGCGCGCTGCCGAGCAGCATCTTGTGCAGGAGCGCGGCGGCGCCCCAGGCGTCATCGGACTCGGTGGGCGGGTCTTGCGTGCCGCGCTCGGGCGAACGAAAGCTGCCGTCATCGGCCGGGAAGTAGCCCAGGACCGGGGCCGCATGGCCTTCCACCTGAATCAGAATGCCGCGCGGATGGATGGAGCCGTGACAGGCGCCGGCTTCATGCAAAGACGACAGCGCGTCGGCGATGCGCAGCGCGTAGCGCACGGCGTCGACCGGCTCCTTCTTGCCGATATCATCGAGGCGCTCCGCCAGCGTGAGGCCGGGCAGGCGCTCGGCGACGGCGTACGTTTCGCCGTCGTGCTCGATGATGTCGAGCAGCCGGGCGAGGTGGATGTGCTCGATACCCTTGGCGCGCTGAATCGCGTTCGCGGCTTCGGGTGTCAGCTTGAAGATCAGCACCGAAGCGCTGCCGTCGGCCGTGCTGCCGGCAAACGCATCCCGCGCGCCTTCGACGTCGGCGTCGACGCGATACTTCGTCCCTAAGACATCACCTATGGCAACGCGGGTAGCCAATGAACTCCGAGCTCGAGGTTAAGCGAGCTCACACCTCTAATCGAAAATGTTTAGCACGGCTTAGAACTCGATTGTTCGATCGAGCGACGGCGCGTTTTACAGTCTTAGAGGAACGCTGTGGCCGCGTGGCCGGCCGAGAATTGGGGGAGCGCAGGCCAGGGCCGCGCGCCGCGGCGTTCGACGTGAAGCGCTCGTGTAGGCTCGTGAGCGCGATGCGCGTCTATGCTGGAACCAGCGGGTTCTCGTACACGGAATGGAAAGGCACCTTCTATCCGGAGGGGCTGCCGGACGCGGAGATGCTGAAGAGCTACGCCGAGCGCCTGCCCACCGTCGAGATCAACAACACCTTCTATCGGATGCCGCAGGCTTCCCTGCTCGACGGCTGGAATCAGAAGGTCGTGGGAGATTTTACGTTCGCGCTCAAAGCGCCGCGCAGCATCACCCACATCGCCCGGTTGAAGGAAGCTGCGGCAGGTACTGCGCAGTTCTTGGGAGTGGCAGCCACGCTCGGCGCGCGTCTCGGCCCCATTCTGTTTCAGCTGCCCCCGTTCTCGCGCAAGGACGCGGGCGTGCTCCGCGAGTTTCTCACCCTGCTGCCGAGCGGCGTGCGGGCTGCGTTCGAGTTCCGTCACCCGTCCTGGTTCGATGACGAGGTGGCGTCCATCCTGCGCGAGCGCGGCGCGGCGCTCGTTGCTGGGGACCCCGACGAGGGTGAGCCGCTGCCGCTGATCGCGACCGCGCGCTTCGGCTATTTGCGCCTGCGGGCGCCGAGCTACGACGCGCAGGCTCTCGAGCGCTGGCACGCGCAGATCCAGGCGCAGCCCTGGGACGAAGCCTACGTTTATCTCAAGCACGAGGTGCTCGGACCTGCGTACGCGCAGGCGCTCCAGCAAATCTTTCGTGGTGAAACGCCGGTGATTCCCGCGCCCATGCCCAAGCCGAGCAAGCCGAGCAAGCCGAGCAAGCCGAGCAAGCGCGCCAAGAAATGACGAAAGCCGCCGTCCCTCACGGTGCGGCGGCTCTCCGCGCCAGCCACGACGGCTGACGGCTGCTTACGACTCGCTCATTCGGCGGGAGTCACCGCCGCCGACGAAGCGGTCTCGGGCTCCACGCTCATGATGCGCATGCCGTAGAACGACCGCCACACGAAGAACAGCATCAGCAGCCCGAAGGCGATCGACAGCCCGAGCAGCAGCCCTTCGTTGCCGCCGTTCCTGAGGTTCACCGCCAGCTCGACCGCCAGCAGGCCGAACAGGGTAGCGAACTTGATGATGGGGTTCATGGCTACCGAAGAGGTGTCCTTGAATGGGTCGCCCACCGTATCGCCGACGACGACGGCGGCGTGCAGGTCGGAGCCCTTATCCTTCAGCTCCACCTCGACGACCTTCTTGGCGTTGTCCCAGGCGCCGCCCGCGTTGGCCAAGAACAGCGCCTGCATCAGCCCGAACAGCGCGAGGCCGATCAGGTAGCCGATGAACAAGAACGGATCGAGGCAGGCGAACGCCAGCGTGCCGAAGAAGATGGTCAGGAAGATGTTGATCATCCCCTTCTGGGCGTACTGGGTGCAGATCTGGACGACCTTCTTGCTGTCCTCGATGGAGGCCTTGGTCGCGCCCTCGAGCTTCATGTTGCGCTTGATGAACTCGACGGCCCGGTACGCTCCGGCGACGACGGCTTGGGTGGAAGCGCCCGTGAACCAGTAGATGACGGCGCCGCCCATGATCATCCCCAGCAGGAAGGGTGGATGCAGGATCGACAGCAGCTCGAGGTTCGTCGTCAGGCCGTCGGTGAGCAGCACCACGATCGAGAAGATCATGGTCGTAGCGCCGACCACCGCGGTGCCGATCAGCACCGGCTTGGCCGTGGCCTTGAACGTGTTGCCCGCGCCGTCGTTCTCTTCGAGCAGGTGCTTGGCCTTCTCGAAGTCGACCTTGAAGCCGTTGGCCTTCTGGATCTCGTCGACCGCTTCGGGCATCTCCGTGATGGTCGACAGCTCGAAGACCGACTGCGCGTTGTCCGTCACGGGGCCATACGAGTCGACCGCGATCGTGACCGGGCCCATGCCCAGAAAGCCGAACGCTACCAAGCCGAAGGCGAACACCGCGGGCGCGATCATCAGCGCGCCCAGGCCTTCGCCGCTGAAGTAATAGGCGGTGCCCATCAGCACCGTGATCACGACGCCCATCCAGAAGCTGGAGAAGTTGCCGGCCGTGAGCCCGCTGAGCACGTTGAGCGACGGCCCGCCTTCACGCGACGACGTCACGACCTCCGCCACGTGGCCCGACGTCGTGGACGTAAAGACCTTGATCAGCTCCGGGATGATGGCGCCCGCGAGCGTGCCGCAGCTGATGATGGCCGAGAGCTTCCACCACAGCGTGCCATCGCCCAGGTCGGCGATCAGCAAGTTGGAGACCACGAACGTCAGGGCAAGTGAAGCCAGCGAGGTGATCCAGACCAGCCAGGTCAGCGGGGCCTCGAAGTTCACCTTCGCCGCCTTGGCGATGACGCTCTTCTGTACGGCTTCGTTGACCCAATACGAGAGCAGGCTGACCACCACCATGACGATGCGCATGGCGAAGATCCACACGAGCAGCTGTACCTGGGTCACGGGCTCCTTGACCGCGACCAAGATGAACGAGATCAGCGCGACGCCGGTGACGCCGTAGGTCTCGAAGCCGTCCGCGCTCGGCCCGACCGAGTCGCCGGCGTTGTCGCCCACGCAGTCGGCGATCACGCCGGGGTTGCGCGCGTCGTCTTCTTTGACCTTGAAGACGATCTTCATCAAATCCGAGCCGATGTCGGCGATCTTGGTGAAGATACCGCCCGCGATGCGCAGCACCGAGGCGCCGAGCGACTCGCCGATGGCGAAGCCGATGAAGCAAGGGCCCGCGTACTCGCCGGGGATGAACAGCAAGATCGCCAGCATCAAGACCAGCTCGACGCTGATCAGGAGCATGCCGATGCTCATGCCGGCTTTGAGCGGGATGGCGTAGACCGGGTAGGGCTTGCCTTCGAGGCTGGCGAACGCCGTGCGCGAGTTGGCGTAGGTGTTGATGCGGATGCCGAACCAGGCGACGCCGTAGCTGCCGGCGATGCCGATCAGGCTGAAGGCCAGGATCATCAGCACGCGACCGGCGCCGAGCTCCTGCAGCACTCCGAAGTACAGGACGATGATGGCGCCGATCAGCACCTCGAGCAGCAAGATGAACTTGCCCTGCTGAAACAGGTAGGTCTTGCAGGTCTCCCAGATGATTTGGGAGACGTCGGCCATCGACTTGTGGGTCGGGAGGTTCTTGATCTGGTTGAGCGTCACCAGGCCGAAGATCACGCCGAGCGCCGAGACGACGAGGCCCCCCATGAGCAAGGTGTGCCCATCCGTGCCGAGCACGCGCACCATGCTCAAGTCGGGAAGGATCAGATTGGCTTCACCGCCGTGGTGAGGCTCGGCGGCGAACGCGGCCTTGGGCACGAGCGCCGCAAGGCACGCCGCGAGCACGGGCAGGAAGGACGCAACGGAAAGTCCTGAGCGACGGTCCAAGATGCTAGCTCCTCAGCTGAAGCGGGACCTATCCCTGGGTCCCGCAGTTGAGGCCCGACGCCGGGCCTGCCCTGCTTACGCAGAGCGTCGGCCCTACTAGCACGGGGGGTCTAGCGGGCTCAAATAATCGAGATTTCTCTCGAATTTCGGGCCACTTCGTCGCGGGAGCTAGACGACGGAAACGCAGGCTTCGAGGAGAGCTCGGCTCGGCTTGAGACGCGGTGGCGAGATTTGCCACGGCGCGAGGGCTCAGCTGGTGGTCAGAGGCGGAGCTGGGGGCCTTCGCGCTCGGCCCGCTCTTCCTGGGTGAGGACCGAGAACACCATGATGGCGCCGAGCACGGGGAGCAGCCAGATCAGCTTGGCTTGATTGAACTTTTGGGCCCGCTCGAACACCCGGCTGCGCACGACGCGGTAAGTCACCCAGCCCTGAAAGGCCAACGCGATGAGGAGGGGGATGGCCGGGCCGACGTCGTGCATCTTCATGGGAAGGCATGGAGGGTAAGACGTCGCGGCGAGTTGGCAAGGCCGCCACGCGAATTTTTTTCGCGGGCGCGGGGGCCCTTCGATCAGAGCTCGATTTGAGCGCCGATTTCGAAGACGCGATCGGGGGGGATATTGAAGAACTTGGTAGCGGGCTGGGCGTTACGGGTGAGGAAGGCGAACAGGCCCACTCGCCACTTGGCCATGTCGGGCTGCCGGTGCGCGGTGGCGATCAGGTTCTCGCGGCCGAGAAAGAAGGTGACGTGCTCGACGCTGCCGATGAGGCGCGCGTCTCGCAGCAGCTTCGGCGCGTCGGGCTGCTCCATGAAGCCGTAGCGACCGACGAGACGGCAGAAGCCGTTCTCCATCTCGTGCAGCTGCCAGCGCTCGCCTTCCGCGACGCGCGCCGCTTCACTGGTCGTGACCGTCAAGAGCACGATGTGCTGGTGCACGACGCGGTTGTGCATGAAGTTGTGCAGCAGCGCGGGCGGGGTTCCGTCGCCGGAGCTGGTCATGAACACGGCGGTGCCGGGGACACGCGCGGGCCTCTCGACGCGCATGAGATCGAAGAAGTCGGTCAGCGGTAGCAGTTGCTCACGGAAGCGCTGCGCCAAGATCTCGCGCCCGCGCCTCCAGCTCAGCATCACTACGAAGATGCCGGCGGCGACCACGAGCGGAAACCACCCGCCGTGCTCGAGCTTGGGCGCGTTGGCGCCCATGAAGAACAGCTCGGGCGTGAGGAAGATCAGCGACACCGCGCCCGCCTTCAGCACGCTCCAGCCCCACACGTGGCGCACGAGGAAATACGCCAAGGTGCTGGTGATGATCATCGTCAGCGTGACGGCGACGCCGTAGGCGGCCGCGAGGTTGCTCGAGCTCCTGAAGCCGAGCACCAAGCCGATCGCTCCGAGCATCAGCGCCCAGTTGACGAAGGGCACGTAGATCTGCCCGCGCTCGTCCGCCGACGTGTGCTTGATGTTCACGCGCGGGAGCAGGCCGAGCATGGTGCCCTGCGAGGTGAGCGAGAAGACGCCGGTTATCAGCGCTTGCGAGGCGATCACGGCGGCGGCGGTCGATAAGGCCACCATCGGGTACAGCGCGAAGCTCGGCACCATGTGGAAGAAGGGGTGCTCGACCGCCTTCGGATCCGCGATGAGCAGCGCGCCTTGGCCGAAGTAGTTCATGAGCAGCGCCGGCATCACCACGACGTACCAGGCGAGCCGGATCGGCTTGCGCCCGAAGTGACCCAAGTCGGCGTACAGCGCCTCACCGCCCGTGACGACGAGCACGACGGAGCCGAGCACCAGCAGCCCAAGCCCGCCGTTTTCACCCAAGAAGCGGGCTGCGTGCAGCGGGCTCACCGCGGCGAGCACGCTGGGGTGCTCGCTCGTGCGGTACAGACCGAGCAAGAACAGCGCGCCGAACCACAGCATCGTGATCGGACCGAAGACGGCGCCGAGGCCGCTCGTGCCGTGGCGCTGCATCGCGAACAGGCCGATCAGGATCACGATCGTCAGGGGGATGACCGCGTGCCCGAGCCCCGGCGCGGCGATCGCCAGACCTTCGACCGCGGACAGCACGGAGATGGCGGGCGTGATCACGCCGTCGCCATAGAGCAGGGCCGCGCCGAACACGCCGAGCGCGATCAGCACGGGATAGATCGGCTTGCCGCGAACCGCCTGGCTGGCGAGCGCCATCAGCGCCAAAATTCCGCCCTCCCCCTTGTTGTCGGCGCGCAGCACGTAAGCCACGTACTTGACGGAGACGATGAGGGTCAGCGACCAGAAGATCAACGACAGCACGCCCATCACGTTGGGGGCGGTGAGCGCTACCCCGTGACTTTCGTGGAAGCACTCGCGCATGGCGTAGAGCGGGCTCGTGCCGATGTCGCCGTAGACCACGCCGAGCGCGGCTAGCGCGAGCTTGAGCTGATACGTTCGGTTGTTTGCCCTGCCGTTGCCGTGACCGGGAGGAGCAGCGCTGGCTGCGGGCGACGACTTGAGCGCGCGCGATGGCGGCTCGGCCAGCTCCTTCGTCGCCGTCGAGAGCTGCTGGGAGCTCGAGGATTCAGGGCCTGGCATCGCTGTGGTGGGCCCACGCTAGCACTTGAGCCAGAAGATGGTGAAAGCGTCGCCGCCCGAGTCGGGCTCGGCTGGCTCCGAGCGTTCAATGCAGCTGGAAGCTCGCAGGTGTGAGCGCACCGCGGACTTCAAGGCGCCGGTGCCGTGCCCGTGTAAGACGAAGCCGAGCGGTTCACCCACGCTCAGCATGCGATCGACGAACGCATCGACCTTGTCGAGCGCCACGTCGACCCGTTCGCCCCGCAAGTCGAGCGTGTTGAGGCTCGTCCGCACGCCGCTGGGTAGGCCGGCCGGCACGAGCTTGCTGCTCGGCGGGCGCGGTTTGTTCTGCGTTTTTCGCGGCGCGACGGCGGCCTCGACGTCTTCGGCGCGCAGCACGAGCTTGACGGCGCCGACCTGCACGCGAAGCCGAGCTGCGCCGGCTTGCTCAGTGGCTTCGAGGACGGTGGCGAGCATCCCCGTCGACCTCACGCGCACGGTGTCGCCTGATTGGTAGGTGAGGGCGAGGGCGGCAGGCGCGGCGGGCATTTCCGGCTCCCGGCGCGGCAGCAGCGAGCCGCCGAGCGAGACGTGCTGCGCGGCGCGCCCGAGATCGCGCTCGATGCTGCGCAGCGCCTTCGGATCGATGGCTTCGCGCTTGAGCCGCTCGCGCGCTGCGAGCAGCTCCGCGCGCACCCGCGAGACATTGGCGCGCAGGGCGAGCGTCTCGCGTTCGAGCTCGGCCTCGAGCTCGTGTCGCGCGCTCTGTTGCTCGTCCTCGACGCTCGCGCGCAGCTCACGCAGCTCTTCGGTCTCGCGCCGCAGCGCTTCGCGCTGAGCTTCGAGAGCCTGCCGCTCGCGCTCCAGACGCTCGACGGCGCGCTCGCGCTCGTGCGATTGCTGCGGCAAGAGGGCCTTGGCGCGCTCGACGATGCTCGAAGGCAGCCCGTGGCGCGTGGCGACCGTCAACGCGCTCGAGGCGCCGGGCACGCCCATCGTGAGCTTGAAGGTGGGCGCCAAGCGCACGAAGTCGTAGCTGACGGAGGCGTTTTGCAGGTGCGAGCCGTGGGCGGCGAGCTCTTTCAGCTTCTCGTAGTGGGTCGTCACCGCGACGGCGGCGCCGCGCTCGGTGAGCGCCTCCAGCATCGAGGCGGCGAGGGCCGCCCCTTCCTCGGGATCGGTGCCGGAGGCCAGCTCATCCAGCAAAATCAGGCTGCCGCGGGCGGCTAGCTCATGCAGTCGCCGCAGCCGCTCGACGTGGGCGCTGAAGGTCGACAGCGAGCGCGTGATGCTCTGCTCGTCGCCGATGTCCGCCAGCACGACGTCGAACCAGCCGACGCTCGACTCGGGCGCGATCGGCAGCGGGATGCCGGCGCGCGCCATCCACGCCACGAGGCCGAGCGTCTTCAGCGCGACCGTTTTGCCGCCCGCGTTCGGACCCGAGATGACGAGCGCGCGCTCCGCCTCGATCGCGATGTCGCTGGCGACGACCGCGTCGGCAGACAGCGCCAGCAGGGGGTGGCGTGCCGCCCGCAAGTCGAGCGCCGGGTCGGACGAAACCACGACGACGTCGGCGCGGGTCTTTCGGGCGAAGCGCGCGAGCGCGCCGAGCAGGTCGGCCTCCTCGCAGGCGCGCTTGGCGGCCCGCACTTGGTCGGCGTCGCTCGCCAAGTAGCCGGACAGCCGCGCCAGCACCTTGGCGGCCTCGCGCAGCGCCTCCGCCTCCGCGATGCGCAGTTGATTGCCGAGGCTCGTCAGCTCCTCCGGCTCGACGAACAACGTCGCTCCCGAGGCGCTCGAGCCGAGCACGATGCCGGGTACCCGCAGGTGGGCGTCTGCGCGTACGGGCAGCACGTAGCGGCCCTCACGCTCGGTGTAGTAGTCACCTTGCACCACGTCGGCGTGCCGCTCGAGCAGCTTGCCGAGGCGGCGCTTCATGTCGCTCTGCAGCTCGCGGGCCCGCTGCCGGGCCCGCGCGAGCTCGGGGGAAGCTCGGTCCGCGACGCTGCCGTCGGGCGTGAGCGCCTGCGCCAAGTCTTCCTCCAGGCCGTCGAGCTCGCTCGGGCTGTCGATGGTGCGCGACAGCGACGGTCGGGCGTCGCGCTGGCCGCGCGCGAACATGCGCAAGCCGCGCGCCACGTCGAGCAGCTCACGCACTTGCCACAGCTCGACGGCGCTCGCGACGCCGCCGCGGCAGGCCCGCTCGAGAGCTTCCCCCACGTCGGGGAACGCGCGCAGAGGAGGGCTGAGGCCAAGGCGATCGACGTCGAGCATCTCCGCGACGACGCGGTTGCGCTCGAGCGCCGCCTCGAGCGTGGCCGTAGGCCCGAGCGCGAGAGCCAGGGCCCGGCCCGAGCTGCTCGTGCACAGGCTGCCGATCGCCTCGAGCAGCTGCGGCCACTCGAGCGCGGCGCGCGTCTCGGGATCCAGCTCGATCGAGCCTTCCACGGCGGACGGGGCGAGCGCGCTCACGCGCCGCGGGATAGCACAGTTTCCGGCGCCGTCAGGCCGGCGACGCAGGCGCTCAGGCGCTCAGCACGGGCGGTAGCGAGGCGGTATCGCCGTGGCTGGCCTCGACGCGCAGCTCCACGCGGCTGGTGCGCGCCGTCGGCGCGAGCGCGGCGGCGAGCGCGCTGAGGTGGTGCTCGGCGCGCCGCCCCAAATAGCTATCCACGCTCAACGTAAAGGTGCCGCCGCCCGAGGCGGCCAGGTGCGCGAGCAGCCCCCGCGACAAGATCGAGCGGGCGGCCGCCGTCGGGGCATCGGCGCGGCCGTTCGACACGAGCACCATCGCTGTGAGCTGCCAGCCGCTCGCTTGCAGCCGCGTGACGCGCATCGCAACCTGCGTGATCAGGTCGCTGGGTGGTCCCGCATAGTGCTGCGCGACGACCACCAGGTCGCCGCCCTCTCCGGTCGGGTTGAGCCAGCGCGGCCAGCTGGCGCCGAACTCGATGACGACCAAGGTTTTGGGGCGAGGGTTCATGCGGGCCTCCTTCGGCCCCAAGACCTACGCCCCTACCTCCTGTCGGGCCAACAAACGGCAGAGCCGCGGCCTACCGGGCGGCCTTCTTGCGCGGCTTTTTGGCGACCGGCGCCTCCTCTTCGACGGGCTCGGCTTTCTTGGGGCCGGCGAGGGGGCCGCCCTTCTCTTGCACGTCGGCCAGGCTCTTCTTGAGCGCCTCGAAGAGATCGATGATCTGGGCTTTGGGGGCCTCGGGTGCGATCGTGATCTCTTGACCGGCCACCTTCTGCTCGACGGCAGCTTTGACGCGCTCGCTGAACGAGTCGGTGTATTTGGCGGCGTCGAACGTGTCGGCGCCCAGCTCTTCGATCAGCTTTTCGGCCAGCTCCCGCTCTTTGTCGCTGAAGGTGAAGGTCGCGCCCGTGTCGATCTCGCTGAAAGCGCGCACCTCGTTCGAATAGAACAGCTGGTGGATGATCAGGCCGTCTTTGCCGTAAGGGCGGACGAGCACGACCTGCTCTTTACCGCGCGCCGACCAGCGCCCGACCGCGACGCGCCCTTTGGCGCTCATCGCCTCGCCGAGTAGGCGGTAGGCCTTGTCGCCGCCCTTGTCGGGGCCGAGGTAGTAGCTCTTCTCCACCTGCGCCAGGTCGACGCTGGTGACGGGCACGAACTCGGTGATTTCGATCGAGCCGCCGCGCTCCGCCTCGAGGGCCTTCAGCTCCTCTTCCGTGAACTGTACGTACTGGCCCTTGGCGTACTCGTAGCCCTTGACCGTGTCCGAGCGCTCGACGATTTCGTTGTCGGTCGGGCAGTGAAACTGCATCTTCAATCGACCGCCGCACTTCTTGTGCAGCATGTTGAAGCTCACCTGCTCGGACGACGCCGCGGTGAAGAATTTGACCGGGATCGAGACCAAACCGAACGAAATGGTGCCGGAGAGCACGGCGCGAGCGGGCATTCCGCTATGCTAGCGGAAGGAGCGCGACTTGAAGAAAAGTTCGGGTAAGTCTGGCCCGTCGGGCGGCTCATCCACCGGCGCGAGTCGCGATCCGAACGAGCTCGAGCGTTATCGAAGCAAGCGCGATCCGACCGTCACCACCGAGCCGTTCAGTGCTGAACGCAAGGGCAGCACGCGCTCGACGCGGGCGGGCCGCTTCGTGGTGCACCTGCACCAAGCGCGGCGCGAGCACTACGACTTGCGCATCGAGTGCGCGGGCACCCTGCAGAGCTTCGCGGTGCCGCGTGGACCGAGCTTGCGGCCCCTCGACAAGCGCTTGGCCGTGCACACCGAGAATCACCCGCTCGAGTACCTCGACTTCGAGGCCGTCATCCCCGAGGGCAACTACGGCGCGGGCTCGATGATCGTCTGGGATACGGGGCGCATTCGTTACCTCGAGACCTCAGCCGAGGAGGGGCTCCTGCGCGGCGACCTCAAATTCGAGCTGAGCGGCTTCAAGCTGCGCGGCACCTTCGCGCTGGTTCAGACCGGCAAGCGCAAGAGCACGCCGGAAGGGACGGGCTCGGAGTGGTTGCTGATCAAGAAGGCGGACGCCTTCGCCAGCGACGTCGACGTGGTGGAGCGCGAGCCGCGCGGCGTGCTGTCGGGCCTGACGGGGGAGGAGAATTTTCGCAAATCGGAGGTGATGGCCGAGCTCTCGACGCTGGTTGAGGCGGCTCCGCAAAGCTCGCTCAGCGCGCAAGGCCTCACCCCGATGCTGTGCGCGCTGGAGGGAGCGTCGCTCCGCGACCCGGAGCGGCTCTACGAGCTCAAGCTCGACGGCGTGCGCATCGTGGCGGAGAAGCGCGGTCCGCAAGTCGCGCTGCGCTACCGAAACGGGCGTGCCGCCACCGCGAGCTACGCCGAGATCGCGCGCGCGGTGGCGCTCCTGCCGGCGGAACACGCGCTGATCGACGGCGAGATCGTGACCTTCGACGCCGAAGGCAAGCCGAGCTTCGAGCGGCTGGCGCCGCGCATCCACGCCCAGAAGCCGCTCGACATCGAGCAGGCGCGCGCCGCGGTGCCGGTGGTGTACTTGGCGTTCGATTTGCTCGCCATGGCGGGGCGCGACTTGACTTCCTTGCCGCTCGTCGAGCGCAAGCGCTTGCTCGCGCAGCTGGTGCGCGGGCGCGGCCTGGTCCGGCTGCTCGATCACATCGAAGACGACGGCTCCGCGCTCTACGACCTGTGCCGTCGCGAGCGCCTCGAAGGCGTGGTCGCGAAGCGCAAGCTGTCGCCGTACCGTCCGGGGCCACGGCGCAGCGCCGACTGGGTCAAGATCAAGTGCGAGCGTGACGACGACTTCGTCGTGATCGGCTACGTTCCGGGGCAAGGCTCGCGCAAGAGCTTGGGCGCGCTGTGCTTGGGCGCCTACCAGCGCGGCGACCTCCAGTACCGCGGCCGCGTGGGGAGCGGTCTTTCGGACGTGACGATTCGAGCGCTGCTGCAAGAGCTGCCCGGCCTCGAGCAGGCGAGCTACCCGGGCGTGGGCGCGGCGCCGGCGGATCCGGGCACCGAGCAGGCGCGCTGGCTCGAGCCCGAGCTCGTGGTGCAGGTGCGCTACCACGGCTTCACCGAGGAAGGGCGGCTGCGCGCGCCCGTCTTCCTCGGTTTGCGCCGTGACGTGGACCCGAAGTCTTGCCACGCCTCTCCCGTCCCGCCGACGGCCGAGCCGGAGCCGACGGCCGACGTGTCGCTCGGCAGCGGGCGCGTCCGCGTCACCAACCCCGACAAGCTCTTCTGGCCAGAGTCCGGCTACACCAAGGGTGACCTCTGCTCGTACTACGCGAGCATCGCGCCGCGCATGCTGCCGTTTCTGCGCGGACGGCCGCTCGTGCTCGTACGTCATCCCGACGGCATCGCCGGCAAGAGCTTCTATCAGTGGAACGTCCCCGAGGGCACGCCGAGCTGGATGCGCCGCCTCGACATCTCGGACACCGAGGAGGTCGACCGCTCCCCCAAGCACGTGTTCCTCGTCGACGACGAGGACGGTCTCGTCTACCTCGCCAACCTCGGCTGCATTCCGCTGCACGTGCTCGCCTGTCGCGAGCAGTCGCTCGGTACCTGCGACTTTTTGACCGTCGATTTCGATCTGGGCGAGCGCCCCTTCGCCGACGCGGTGCGGCTCGGGCTCACCCTGCGCGAGGTGCTCGACGACGCGGGGCTACCCGGCTTTCCGAAGACGTCGGGCCAGCGCGGGCTCCACGTGCTGATCCCGCTCGGCGCCGGCATCCCGTTCGAGGCCGCCAAGCTGCTGGTGGAGCTGCTCGGTCGCATCGTCACCGCGCGCCATCCACAGATCGCGACGATGGAGCGCAAGGTCGACAAGCGCGGTGACCGCGTCTACGTCGACACCGGTCAGACCGGTACTTCACGCACCATCGTCGCGCCCTATTCGGTTCGCGCTCACCCGGGCGCGACGGTGTCGACCCCGCTCGCGTGGGAAGAGCTGCACGCCGGCTTGGATCCGTCACGCTTCACGATCGTCACCGTGCCGGTGCGCGCCGCTGAAATCGACGATCCGTGGCTGCAGTTCGGCGAGGCGAAACCCAACGTGGCGACCGCGCTCGAGGCGCTCGAGCGCTGGGTCAAAGCTTAAAACGCTACATCCGACATGATCCCACGTTATGCGCGCAAAATGAGCGGCGCAGCGCTTGCATTACCCTGCGGGATGAGCAGCTCGTTCGTCGTTTGCCTGGACTGCGGGGAGTCGTCCGCCGCCGTAGAGTGGGGCTTCGTCCTGCTCGCCCGCCACGGCTGGTCCGCGCAGCTCGGGGAGACCGGCAGCGAGCCGCAGTGGCGCTGCCCGAGCTGCAACGCGCGCGTAGCCGACTCCGAGGGCTGGACGTCGGTGCTGCCGGAGGCGCCGCCCAGCAGACGCCTGCGAGTGCTGCTCGTCGATGACCAAGTGCTGGTACTCAAAGCCACCGCGAGCATGCTGCGCGAGCTCGACGTGGTGACGGCAGCGAGCGCCGTCGAAGCGCTGGCGCGCCTCGACGATGGCAGCCACTTCGACGTCATCGTTTCCGACGTTTCGATGCCCGAGACGACGGGCCCGGAGCTGTTCGTGCGCGTTCGCGAGCGTCACCCGCAGCTGGCCGAGCGCTTCCTGCTGCTCAGCGGCGACAGCTACGCCGCATCGCTGATTTGCTCGGCGATCGCGCGGCGGGAGGGCCTCCGCACCGTGCCGCGAGTGCTCGACAAGCCGGTGCCGCGCGATGAGCTGGTGCGGGCGATTCAAGACATCGCGCGCCCTCGATTGCCGCGATCAGGCACGTTCGCGATCGGAGAGGAAAACGACGCCACCCGCCGGGCGAAGACAAAATGAGCACGCCCCGTTCTGTCACACCGTAGCTAACCGCTACACGTCAACCACGCCGCGCTGACGCCGCCGCTGGCTCAATCGACGCGCTGCACGGACTTGAGGAACTCATCGGGCGGGACGAAGTCGTTGAAGCGCGCCGCTTCGTTGCCCCGTGAGTCGAATAGCAGCACCGTTGGCAGCCCCACTACCTTGAAACGGGCGAGCATGGCCTCCACCTTGGGGTCGTCGTCGTTCGTGGCATCGACCTTGACGGCGACGAAGCGGCCCAGCTCCTGACCGACCCGCGGCTCCGAGAACGTCTTCTTGTCCAGCTCTTTGCAGGCGCCGCACCACGCCGCCGTAAAGTCCACGATCAGCGGGCGTTTGTCGGTGGCGGCGCGGGCGATCGCGCCTTCCACGTCGTGGTGCTCCCAGGCCAAGGTCTGGCGCGGCTTGCTGATGCCCAAGATGGCGCCCAGGGCCCCCACGCTCACCAGCAAGATGCCGAGGCCCTTGGCGACCTTCACGCCCGCGCCCGGCTCGCCGAACTCTCGGTGCACGGCGCCCGCGAGCAAGCCGAGCAGCACCAAGAACAGACACGCGGCGATGAACGCGAGCGAGCCGGAGGCGTGGGCGTTGGCGAAGCCGAACGAGTTGTTCAGGAAGTACAGCGCCACCACGATCAGCACGACGCCGAAGATGCTCTTCACGTGCACCATCCAGCGTCCGCTCTTCGGCAGCTGCACTGCGAACGCGCCCACGGCGAAGAACGGCGCGCCCAAGCCGAGCGAAAACGCTCCCATGGCCAGCGCCCCCAGGCCCGCGCTTCGCGTCGCCGCGATCCAAGCCAAGATGCCGGTCAGCACGGGGCCGGTGCACGGCGCGGCGATCAGCCCGCACGCCCAGCCGAGCAGAAACGCGCCCTTGTAGCCGATGCCTCCGACCTCCGCGAGCTTGTTGTTCAAGCTCGCCGGTAGCGTGAGCTCGAAGGCGCCGAACATGGACGCGGCCATGACCAAGAACAGGAGCGAGATCGCCACTACCACCGCGCGGCTCTGCAGCACCGCGCCGAACATGCCGCCGCTCAAGCCCGCGATCAGGCCGAGCGGAACCAGCATGGCCGCGATGCCGAGCACGAACGCGAGCGAAAGCAGCATGCCTTCGACGCGGCTCTTGGATTGCTTGGCCCCGAAGATGCTGACCGTCACCGCGATCATCGGGTAGACGCAGGGGGTGAGGCTGACCGCGAGCCCGCCCACGAGCGCGGCCAGCGCCGCGTAGAGCGGGCCCTTCGAGAGCGCGCGCGTGAAGGCGTCGTCGGGAGCCGCCCACGCGGTGGCGGGCGCAGTGAGCGCCAGCAGAGCGAGCAGTAGGGAGAGGCGGCCGAGACGCGAGGTCACGCCCAACCTTACCTGAGCTTCTGAGATGCGCGACGTACCAGGCTCCGCGCGCGACGAATTTCACCGGAGAGCGACACTTGCAGGGCTACGCGGCCGCTCGTGACCCGCTTCAAGAAGGCTTTCAGGTAGCGCGCCGCCCCTGCGTAGTCGGAGAGCTCGAAGCACAGCTCGCCGAGCACGAACTGCCCGTAGCCCTGGCCACAGGGCGCGTCCGACAGGCGCTCGCGCAGCTCCGCGAGGTTGGTCACTTTTTCACCGGCGGCGAGGCGCGCCAAGCCGAGGCCGGCGAGGTAGAGCGGCTTGTCGGTCGTGCCCCAGCGAGCGGCCCGCGACAGCGCCCCACAGGCGTCGGGGTAGCGCCCTTCCAAGTAGAGCACCGTACCGAGCGTCCAGAGGTGGAAGGCGCGCCGAGCGGGAGGGCTCACGCGGCTACCGATGCGCAGGTGCTCGATGGCCTTCTCGCGATCCCCCAGGCCCAAACAAGCGCGGGCGGCGTCTTGGCGCGCGACGTCCGGCATGACGTGCGTCGTGACCATTTGCTCGGCGACCACCAGCGCGTCGGCGAAACGCCGGCCCTCCATGTGCGAGAGGTAGAGCTGCCGCAGGAGGAGCACACGCGTCGTGTGGTCGAGGGGCGCGCCGTAGGCCAGGCCGCGCTGGGCGTACTTGGCGCGGGTGAGCGACGTCCGGGCCAACGTGGCCTTGCGCAGGAGGAGCTCCGGCGTCACGGCGGCTGCGGTGGCGGGACGCTTCTGCGTCATCCCTCTCAATCTAGCAGCACCTGCACAAGCGTCCAGATTTCGGCCGGCGGCGGGGCCGGTGCGGGGCCCTCAAAAGCCGATGAAGATCAGGGGGTTAAAGCGACCCGGCGGCTTACGGGATTGCCAAAGCGGACGAAGCGGACCAAAAGCACGGGGCTCCATGACCTCCGATGCTGGGTTCTCGACGTGGAAGGCTCAGGGCCTCGCACTGGTCGCGCTGCTCGCGCTGGTCGGCTGCGGCCACCCTGCGACCGAGAAGGAGTGCCAAGAGATCGCCGACAAGGTTACGGAGCTGGAGCTGGCGGCGAGCCCGGCCAGCCAAGATCCGGACACGCGCCAGGAGCAGCTCGAGCGCACCCGCAGCTGGGTGAAGGAGTCGCAGCTCAAGACCTGCGTGGGCCGGCGCATCACCGAGCAGGCCATGCAGTGCGTGCGCGCCGCCAAGAAGGCGCAGGAGATCACGGACACCTGCTTCCGATGAGGTGCGCGGGCAAAGCGCTGCTGCTCGCGCTGTTGTCGCTCGGCTGCGGCAAGCGCGTGGAGCCGAGCGAGTGCGGGCTCTTGCTCGACCACTACGTCGAGATCTTGCTGCGCGACGACCGACCGGGGTCGAGCGCGGCGGAGGTGCTGCGCCTGCAGGAAGAGGCGCGTCGCAAAGCAGAGACGGACCCGGCGTTCCAGGAGTGCACCGATCGAGTGTCACGCCGCAGCTTCGAGTGCGCGATGCAAGCCCAAGACTCGCGCGTGCTCGAGATGTGCCTGCTGTAAGCCGGGGTTCGCGGGCCCTAAGGTTCGATTTCGGCGGGCGCTGAGCCCTGGGTGGGCCTCGGGGCGGGCGGGGCCTCGTCGTCTGCGCGAGGCTTGGCCGCGGCCGGCTTGCTAGCGGGCAGAGGGCGTGGAGCGCTGCGCCGCGCGGGCTTTACGCGAGGCTCGTCTTCGGTTGCTGTCGGGTCGGGGGGCGGCAGCGTGCCGACGCTCGGGTCACTCGTGGCGGCCTGCGCGACGAGCGCGAGCAGCGTCTGATCGACCTCGAGCACGTCTTTTGCGCGTGACAACATGAGCGTGATCATTTTCTGAGCATCCGCCAGGTTCTTGCGGACTTCATCGCGCTTCCAAGGGCCCTCGACGCGAAAGGCTTCGTCGACGCTGCCCTCCAGCCGAATCGCCTGCACGCGCAGCTTCTCGAGCGCCACTTTCGTGGCCTGCATGCGGTTACGCGAGCGCACGAGCCGCGTCGCGCCCTGCGGTAGGGCTTCGCGGAGTGGAGTCAGCGTGCTCGCGTCGGAGGCGTGGAGCGTCGCCGACGCGTCGAGCGCTTCGCTCGGCTCGGGCACCTCGAGGCGCAGGCGCAAGCCCCGATCGGCGAGCAGGCGCACCTCTCGAGTGAGCCGCTCACGGAAGCTGTCGTCCGAAGCGTCGCGGGTGAGCCCGACGGCGCGCGTCAGGCTTTCACGGGCCTTCTGCGGCTCCTCGGGCGCGCTGAGCAGCTCCACTTGCTTCTGGTGGAGCTGGATGAAGAAGGCGTCGAACTCGGGTTTGCCGGCCGCGTAGTATTCGCCCCGCGCCACCTCGGTGGGGCCGCTGGACGACATCAAGCCGCAGCCTTGAAGCAGCGCCGCGAGCGTGAGCGCCACCGCCAGCGTCGACGCTCGAGCCCCCGCTGTCATCGACACGCGAGCGTCGCTCCCCACAGCTCGTCGTGACCTGCCGTGGTTTGGATGAAGAACGAGACGGTGGCTTGGGATGTCGTCACGATCGCTCCTTGGCCCGCATTGGCGCCCTTGGCGGAGACCTGCAGCGCGGGACCGAGCGGCTCGAGCTCCGCGCCGAGCACGATCGCGCGCACCTGGTAGTGGCCGACGCTGCCGTCGGTCCATTGCAGGAGGAATCGGCCGGACGGGAGCGCGCTCAACGATGGAGCGATCGCACCGCCACCCTCCACGGGCAGCGCGAGCTTCCGCGCCGGCTCGGGCGCGGCGCCCAGGGCGGCGCTGGCCGCGTAGAGCTCGTAGGGCTCGGATTTGTCGGCGCGCGCGGAGAATAACGTGAGGGCGCGGTCGCCGAAGGTCGCCGCCGCGGGCGTCCCCAAGCTGCGCGGAGCGCCCGCCACCGCCGCTAGCTCGCCGCGCGCCGTGCCGTCGGCGTTGAGCCAGCCGGTCATGATGCGGCCCTCGGCGCCGCCCTGGCGGAAGACCACGAAATGGGTGCCCCCGAGTGACGCGACGCGCGGCGCCGTCACGCGCGCGCCGGTCGGCAGCGCGAACACGACGCCGGTCGCTCCGTCGTCTCCGCGCCGGAGCAGCCCCGCTGGCCCAACGCCGAGCGCCAAACCTCGGCTCAGCGTTTGCCCGAACGCGAAGTCGGGCAGAGCACGATCGACGAGCAACGGCTCGCCTGCGGTCACGTGAGTCACGTCGCCATCGACGGCGGCTGCGCCGAGCTGCCGGAGCGGCTCACCGCGGAGCGGATCGTAGAGCCAGCCGGCAGCGGTCGTCTTGGTATCGGCGATCGCGAGCGCCAGCGTGCCGTCGGCTCGCGGCTCCACGCTCAGCGGGACCGTGCGCTCGATGGTCGCGGAAATGCGAGTCGGGGGGAGAGCCAGACGACAGCCAGGGGGCTCTGGTCGAGCGCTCGCCGAGGCGACGGCTCTGCTGCGCACGGCGCCCGCCTCCGCGCGCCGAAAGATCATCACGACCAGCGCGCCCGCTGCCATGAGCAGGAGGCCGCCGAGCACCAGCACTGCCACGCGCATGCGCGTGAGTAGCCGGCGCTGCTGGGTGACCAGCGAGGGCTGTGGGGGCCTGGGCTCGACCGGCTCGTCGGCAATGAACAAACCCGGAGCTGGCACCGCGCTCGCTGGCTTCGCGACCGCGCTGGCTGCGGCGCTGCTCACGCGGCTCTGCTCGATGAGGGCGGCCTGAGTGGCTTTCTTCGAGGCGCTGCCGCTCATGTCGAGCGTCGACTCGAGCGCCGGATCGACGTTGGGCCCGCTGGCGACCGCGTCCGGATCCGTCGCCGCAGCGCGCGCGTGGGGGGCTCTTGCCGCGTCGTCGGGGCCCATCCCGAAAGGCGTGGCGTGAGGACGCGGCCCGAACGGCCTCGAGCGCGGGCCAGCCGCTGGGTCCGTTGCTAGCGGCGGGAAGGGCGCATCCGCGTCGCCGGCTCGCGGCTCGCTCGCGTGCACGTCGAAGGCGGGCTGGGGAAGTGAGCGCGGGGGCGGCGGTACGGCTCCGGGCGGGCGAAGGGTGGCGGTGGCAGAGACTCCCTCCAGCTCGCCGAGCGTATTGAGGGGAGCGCGTGCGGGGCGAACGTTCTCTGGCGTTTTCGGGGTGGCCGACTTGTTGCCGAGCACGCCGAAGCTGGAGGGCGCCAGCGTGTCGCGCGCCGACTCACGCGGCTCGCGCGGCGCGGCAGGCCGTGGCGGTGGTTTCGGGGACTCGGTCAAAAGCGACTCCGCGCGTCAGGACGAGCATGCCATCACGCAAGCCCCTCGCATATCCCGAACACTACAAGCAAATCCGCGAACGTGCCTAGCGGAGCGATCGTGACGTGTACGCCTCGGGCGCCGTCGCAGCGCCGAGACGCCGCGCTGTCACAGGCGCGCGCATTCGCCGTCAGCCTGACTGGCGGCTGGCTCGCGAGCCTCGGCCAACGCGACCACGTAGAGCAATTTGACGCCGCCGTCGGCCAAGGCTTGCGCACAAGCTCGCACCGTGGCGCCGGTGGTGATCACGTCGTCGACGAGCACTACCTCGACGTCCGGGCGGGCGGCGCGTCGCAACGCGAACGCTCCCTGCGCGTTGCTCATGCGGTCACCGCGAGACTTGCCGACTTGGTGCGCCGTGTCGCGCGTGCGAGCCAGGAGGCGTGGCGAGCAGCTGCGATCGAGCGCGCGCGCCAGGTCTTGCGCGACCAAGCCAGCTTGATTGTAGCCACGCTCGGCGAGCCGCCTGGCATGGAGCGGTACGGGTACGAACGTGGCGTGCGGCGGCAGCGACAGCTCGCGCAGCGCCGGCAGCAGCAGCGCCGCGAGCGGCCGCGATAGCTCGCCGCGTCCGCCGTATTTGAAGCGGGTGATCGCGGTGGAGAGCGGCGCCGCGTAGCCGCCGGCGACGATGACCGGCACGTCGGCCAATAAGTGGCGAGGCCCGCTCGGCGCCGGGGCGCCGCAAGCGGGGCAAAATGTGGCGCGGCAGGTGAGGCTCGCGTCGCACGCCGCGCACTCGGGCGGGGCGAGCAGATCGAGCGTGTATGACAGCAGCCGCTGGCAGAGCGCGAGCATGCTCGCTCATCGGCCAACGGCGGGCGCGGTTGCGCGCGCTGTGGTGACCCGTGCGCGCTACTGCGTCAGCCCGAGCAGCTTGCTCATGGACGCTTCGTCCGCGGGCGTGAACGGCAGCCGATCGAACTCGTCGCTCGCTACCCAGCGAAACTGGTGCACGTTGAGCGCCTGGGGCTCCCCGCGGGTGATGCGGCACTCGAAGAGGTGGAGCTCCACCGTGTAGTGCTCGTACTCGTGCCTCACCGTGTTGAACGGAGCACCGGGCTCGATCTCCACTCCCACGCGGTGTCGCACCTCGCGCTTGAGCGCGTCGCCATCGGTCTCGGTGCCTTCGACCTTGCCACCGGGGAACTCCCACAACAGCGGCAGCACCGCGGTAGGCCGGCGCTGCGTCACGAGATAGCGGCCGTCCCGGGCGATGACGGCCGCCACGACGCGAATGGTCGAGCTCATGTAGTTGGCGTCAGGCGTCGATGCGGAAGAGCTGCTGGCCCATCAACAGGATGTCCGTCCCGCCTACGGCGCGCTCGTTCTGTAACCGAATGAAGGTTCCGTTCGAGCTACCGACGTCGGTCAAGTAGACGCGCCCATCGGGCCCCCGCGCGATGCGGCAGTGCAGCCCGGAGACGTAGCCGTCTTCGGAGAACAAGATGTCGCCGCGCTCACGTCCGCAATGCACGCCGCGCTCGGGGACGGGGAACGAGTTGCCCGTGGTGTCACGTCCGATGACGAGCGCGAGGCGGCCGATGTAGCCCTTGGCGGGGCTGCCGAAGCGCTCGACTCCGTCGCTCGACTTGCCCTGCCCGCGCAGCTCCTCGAAACGAATGATTTCTTGGCCGATGCGGAAGACATCGCCGAACTCGAGCAAGCAAGGCTCGTTCGGACGCACCTTCAAGTAGACGCCGTTCAGCGAGCCTTCGTCTTTGACGAACAGCTGCGCGCCGCGCTTGGTGAAGGTGGCGTGCCGCGGCGACAGATAGCTGTCACCCGCGAAAATCGAGCCGGTGTCGCGCCCCACCGAGACGACGGGGGCGTCGGGCATGCGGAAGGTGCCCGCCTCGCTGCCGTCAGCGCGTAGCGCCGTGAGCACGATGCCGGCCGACGCCGGCGCCGGCGCAGCTGCAGCCGCAGGCACCGAAGGCGCTGCACCCGCGAGCGCTCCCAAATTGTAGCCGCAGGAAGCGCAGAAGCGGTTGCCCGCGTTTGCGTGGCCGCATTGGGGACAAGCCACGCCGCCGGGCGGGGCGGAAGCGCCGGGCGCTGCTGCCGGCGCCGCGGGTACCGGTGCCGGCGCTGGTGCCGCGGCAGGCGCCGGCGCGGGCTGTGACGC